>JAADEF010000008.1 GCA_013153555.1 Candidatus Nanohalarchaeota archaeon
GCACTAGTATCTTCGCGCAACTCATATTTCTCTAATAAATGATGATAAATTAAAAATGCAGTATCTTTGTCTAACTCTTTTAAAAGTTTTTGTGAATCTTTATTTGATTATGTTATATCATCCAGAGATAAATAATTTTAAAAAACAAGTAGAAATTTATTTTGACTTAATATCTTCTTTACCTCTTGTAAGTGTTATTGCTCTAGATGAAAATGAATTTAAAAACAAAGTAAAACAAAAATATTTGCCAGCATTAGAGGAAGTTATTGCCTTGTATGGCAGGTTAGCAAAGCTTTATCAGCATCTTCCTGAAAAAGATAAACAAGAAGTGTATTCTCTTTATTCTAAGTGTGGTGAAGCATTAGATAGTATTGTGGAAACTTATGCTTATTTATTGGAAAAAATTTCTTCTAAGAAAAAGAAGCTATAAAACAGGGCTAAAAATCAGAGGCTTATCTTTTACTAAAATTGTTGCTTCTGCTTGACTAACTTTCTTTTTATTGCGCTCTATTAGCACAGGATAACCCTCTATGATGTTTTGTTGCATGAGATCGTAAAGAGCTTTCTTTTTAGCAAATCCTTGGAGGGTTGTTAACCACCTTTTTGCAAAAGGAAGTCCTGTTGCATATTTAGATTTAATCTCGGCATACATTTTTCTACCTAAAACGCTTCTCGGCGTAGAGTGTGACTTAGTATTAAAAGCATAGATTTCAACAGATTCTGCATCTTTAATATATGCTCTTCCTTTTCCTTCTGCAAAAAAAGGTTCTATTGCTATTAGATCGTTTTCTTCGAGCTCTCTTGTTTCAGAATTTCGGATGTTGGGTATAGAGTAGTTGCTATGGATGTCGTATCTGCCAATTCCATGACCAGTTAAATTAGCAATAACGGCAAACCCTTCTTTCTCAGCAGTGTTTTCTATGATTTCTCCTATTTCATTAATTTTTATGCCAGGTTTGATGTGTTTTACCGCTTCCTTTAATGCATTTTCATTGGCTTTTATCATTTCTTTGAGGTTGTAAATATCTTCACCATGAATATAAGTTTTTGCCATATCTGCTATGTACCCATCTACATGCACGCCAATATCTATTTTTATGATATCTCCTTCTTTTAGCATCCTAGGATCTTTTTCTTGGGCGGTATCGTGAGCTGCTACTTCATTTACTGAAAAATTCACAGGAAATGCTAAATTTGCGTTTGCTTTAATAAACTTTTCTAACTCTTCAACTATTTTTATAATACGGTTTTCTTTTTCTTTGTGGATTAGCTTATCTGCTAACTTAAAGGCTTGTAAGCCGATCTCTGCAGCTTTTTTAAGTTTTTCTTCATCTACCATAATTCCGCACCGTCTTTTATTTCGTTGCTTCTTTCAATTATTGGCTCTGATTCACCACATGCACTTCTTATAATAAGTTTGCGCTCAGGATTTGAAGAATAAGCATATCTACCTTTTTTAACAAATCTTATTTTTCTGAATTCTTTAATGTCTAATTGCGATTTTGGTTTTTTAATAAATCCTTCTATAATCACATCACTTCCTGCCAAAGTATTTTCAGGAGCAATGAGCAAACCTACTGTTTTTTGATCAGAGGATGAGGCAGCAAGAAGCATTCCCTCGCTTATTTCTCCAAATATTTTTGCTGGTTTTAGATTGCTAACAAATACAACCTTTTTTCCTTTTAATTCTTCAGAGGTGTAATGCTTTTTAAGACCTGCTATGATTTGCCTTGTTTTCATTCCATCAAATAATTTTATTTTATAAAGCTTTTCAGAGTTTTTTATTTCTTCTACTTCTTTTATTTCACCAACTTTAAGATCAATCTGAGATAAAAGATGATTGCCAGTTAATGGTTCTAGTTCCTCATCTTGTATTTTCTCTGCCAAATGCTCTATTTTTTGTAGGGCTGTGGTTTCTATAGTATTATGGGATTTTTTAGCACCTATCATTTCATAAAACTTTCTTACAATGTTTGGTATGTATGGTTCTAGCATCACATACAAAATCACAGCTTTTTTAAATATCTCTTCCATAATCTTTTTTGCTTCTTCATTAGGCTTCTTCCATGGTTCTTTTGCATTAAGTTCCTCGTTTAAAGAAGTAGCGTATTTTAACACAAATTCTAAAGCTTCTTTTACTTTTGCTTTTTCTAATATCTCTGCATAGCTTTTCAACGGTTCTTTTTCAAAATCAAGAATATGTTTATTAGCTATATCTACATCATATTTGTTAGCTAGAGTTATTATTCTATATCCTAGATTAGCAATATTGCCTACAAGTTCTTTATTAACTTTTTCTTTGAATAAATCAATTGAAAAATCACCATCCGCAATATGATCTGGAACGGTTCTGGCAAAATAATATCGAATGTAATCAGCATTAGATATGTTGGTTGTGAGATCCCTTACTAATATATAATTACCCTTGCTTTTACTCATTTTTTGTTTATTTATGGTGAGATAACCGCGTGTAGGCATCATCGTAGGTAAGATATAATCCAAAGTTAAAAGCATTGCTGGCCAGTAAAGGTAATGAAAATAGGCTATATCTTTTCCTATAAAATGTATGAGCGCTGTTGAATTATCTTCCCACCACTTTTTTATTTCAGGGTTGTGAGCAAAGCTTGATGAGATATAGCCTAATGGAGCATCAACCCACACATAAAAGTATTTATCTTTTTCTCCTGGAATTTTAAATCCGAAATATGGAGCATCTCGGGTTATGTCTATGTCTTTAAGACCTTCTTTTATCCACGAGAGTGCATAATTTTTAGCATCTTCTTGTAAAGTAGGAGTGTTTATTAAATAGCCTTCTATTGCTTTCTCCATTTTACTAAGTAAAAAAAAATAATGCTTTGTTTTTTTAAGAAGGGGTTTAGAGCCACATATCTTACATTTAGGATTTATAAGATCTGTGGGAGAGTATGTTTTTCCACACACCTCACACACATCTCCATATTGATTTTCTGCTCCGCAGTAAGGACATGTCCCTAATACATACCTGTCAGGCAGGAATCTTTTACATGTTGAGCAGTAAAGTGCCTCTATCTCACGAGTTTCTATAAGATGTTTTGATTTTGCTTTATTGAAAAATTCTTCTGTCATAAGTTGATTTTCTTTACTGTGTGTGTGGTGAAACACATCATATAGAATGTTTAAGCTGAGAAAGTCCTTTAAGTCTTCTTTTCTGAAATAGGATACATACTCTTCTTCTGGCTTTTTACATTCTTCTGCTTTTATTTGGATGGGTGTACCGTGTTCATCTGTGGCACTTACAAAAATCACATTATTTTTTCCATATTTAAGTTTAAGAAATCTTGCAAAAATATCCGCAGGTAAGTAAGTGGATGCTATATGCCCTAAATGCATAAGTCCATTAGCATATATCAAAGCAGCAGTAACAATAAACTTTCTTTTAATTAATGATTTGCCTGCCATAAACATAAAAATGTTTGAGTGAGTTTTAAATATTTATGAACTCCTTATTTTGAGTATGCTTGGCAGTGCATTATTATGGATTATTATTGTATTAAGCAGTATCTTCACCCTTTTTTGGATATTGGTTTATGTTTTTTTGGAATCACCATCTAAAAAAACAGAAAATTCCTTTGAATATAAAAAAGTTACAATTGCAATTCCTGCAAAAGATGAAGGTAAAACCATTTATAAGACTCTTGCTTCGCTATCTCATCTTCATTATCCTAAAAATAAAATAGAAATTATTGTCATAGATGATGGTAGTAAAGATAACACATTACAAGAAATAAAGAGATTTATGCGAAATAACCCTTCATTAAATATCCAAATAATAAAACACACTGCTAATAAAGGAAAGGCAAATTCTTTAAATGATGCTTTGAAGTTAGCAAAAGGAGAGTATTTTGCTGTTCTTGATGCAGATACCAAAGTTGAAAAAGATTCGTTAAGTTCTTTGGTAAAGTTTTTTGAAAAATGCAAGGAAAAAGGTATAAAGGTTGGGGCAGTAATAAGCCATATAAAGGTATGGAATGTGTTTAATTTTGTTACTTCTCTTCAAAGATTTGAATATATCTATGCACAGTTTATGCGGGAACTTATGAGCAGAGTGGGGCTGCTGTATATTACGCCCGGAGCCTTTACTTTATATGATACGGCAATTCTACGAGATTTGGGCGGTTTTGATGAGAAAACACTTACAGAAGATTTTGAAATAGCCTTAAGACTTAAATATAACAATTATGAAATTATGAAGAATAATAAAGCTATTACTTATACTTTCGTTCCTACTACTTTTACCTCTTTTTTTAAACAAAGGCTGAGATGGAATTTAGGTTTTATAGAAAATACTAAAAAGTATTTTTGGAAATTTTTACGGAAAAAGGATGTGTCTCTTTTCGGACATGTGTTTTATCCTCTTACTTTGTTGAGCTTATTTATTTTGGCTTTATATGTGATGATAAAATCTTTGGATTTTGTGAAAACCACTTATACACATTTTAAAATCTTTATTTACAGCAAATCATTTCACTTGTTTGAAAGTTCTTTAAGAGATTGGCTGTTGGGGTTGGATTACACATATGTTATACCTTTACTTATTCTTATTGTAATGAGTGCGCTCATATATAAATGGGCATTAAAAGAAGGAAATGAGAAATTAGATAACTTCATAGCTTTTGCAGTATTTTTCATGTTTTATTCTTTATTCACTGCATTTTTATGGATTTACTCATACTTTTATTATGTTTTTTCCAAACGAAGAGAATGGTTCAAATAAATGGAATTCCACATAAAGCAGAAACCTTAAATAAAGCAAGGCAAACTTCTTTTTTAACATTTTCTTTTAGTTTAGATGAAATTTCCTTAATGTGGTCTAAATAAAGAATGGGTTGATAAGAGATGTTAGAAACATTAAAGAAATATATTTTAATGTGGTGTGGTGTTTCTTGAATTAATTGAGCATGAGAAGAATTTAAGCAGTATTCATAATTAAATATTACTGCATATTTTAAGCTTGGATCCACAACTACTTCCTTTCCTCTACATAGCTGTTCAACAGGCAAAGATTTTATATTATGGAAATTTAGATGAACCCATAGATCACTATAATAATACTGAGATGTGTTGATGATGTTGTGAGAAGTTAAAAAATCAATTCTTTCAAAAATAGTTTTGTTTTCTAAATATGAGGTTAACGCTATAATATAAGCAGTCATGGTGAAAAGAGTTAGTAAAATTACCATTATCCGGGTAAAAAAGGATTTATTTAAAAATAGCTTTTTTAAACTGATGGATGCAAGAATAGATAGCGGTGCTATTAGAGAATACAAATATCTTTCAAATTTAAGCGGAGTTTTGTAATAAGAATAGAGTAGTGCTAAAATCATGTATGCCAATATGAGTTCGTATTTTAAGGAAAAAGGAGGTTTAAATGATTTATTTTTTATTCGTAAATATAAATAATATATACCACCTAATAATGAACTTCCTAAAATTAAAAAATGTAAGGGATTTGGATTTTGCCATAAGTAATCCCTAAAATAAATATTAAGGGCAAACGAATTTAAGAGGCTGTATGTCATGCTTCCCCACAAATAGAAGGAGTAAGCTGCCCAAATAAGCCAAGGTATGCCAAATCCAATCATTCTCACAAATAAATGTTTAATATTTTTAGTGGTGAGCAGAATAGGCAATAAAATGAGCAGTTCGTATCTGCTTAACGAAGCTAAGCTTAATGCTAAACCTGCTAAAAAATTCTTTTTTTGTTTAAGAAAAGATAATGATAGGAGTATGAAAGTCACGCTCATTAATTCAGTACCCACTCTTAAACCTGCATACCACAGCAATGGAGTTGTAAATAGAACCCAATAATATGTTTTTTTATCTAGGTTATAGGATTTTACGAGGAGATTAACAGCATAAATGAATGTAAATGATGCTATTAATGAAAAGGCAAAAGCAGTTAGCATATAGGAATGTGTAAGCAAATACAAAATACCTAAACAAAGAGGCACAAATGGTGGTCTATATATCTCAAAATATGTGCTTTCTCCAAAAAAGAACTTTCCATTCATAAAATATGCCATAAAATCCCAATTAGGATAAGGCATAGAAATCCAAAAAATAGCATTGATTAATAAAAAGGTTGCAATTTCATAAGGATGATTCTTTACCGATTGAAAAATCTTTTTTTTATATGAAAATGCATGAAAGAACTTCACCCTCTCCCTCTAAAACGAAGTTATTAAGAATATAGCGGGGGCAGGATTTGAACCTGCGACCTTCGGGTTATGAGCCCGACGAGCACTCCAAGCTGCTCCACCCCGCTTTAAATAC
>JAADEF010000040.1 GCA_013153555.1 Candidatus Nanohalarchaeota archaeon
AAGTTTTTTCAATGCAACAGGACCTTGATTATATAGCATCCATATAAACTCAGGAGGTATTGCTCTTAAATGCTCTTTACCCTTAAAAAATGATGGCTTTCTTTTTACATACTTTATACCTTTTGAAGTTTTTATTGGCTGATATCTTCCATATTTTTGCTCTAAATAAAGCAAATAAAGCGTGCCTATAAAAATATTAGTTACAGGGTCTTTTTTAACTTCTTCCCATGAAGGAATATGATTACCAAAAAACGTCTTCCATGTAAAGTAAAACGGCAGATAAACGTACTTAATCTCATCTCCTACCTTTAATGATTCATAATGCCTCCAATTTCCTGGATCTTCCCATCTTTCATAAGGCAAATATTTTCCCCACTTTTTACCGTGCTTTTTAGCAATATTGTAAATCCTTAATACTTCATCATATGCTATTTTTTTAACCTGCATTACGCCATAAGCATTAGCATAAGAAACTGCCTGCTGATTGAACCTGCTTTCCGCATAAGCAACTGCTTCCACATACTTACCTAATGCAGAGGTTTTACCTGCATATTCCAAAATATCTTTTATTGTGAGTGGTTTTGTTTCAAAGGCTTTTTCCTCAATATTTGGCGATGTTTGAGTATATGCAGTGATTTGATTTGCATATGATGCATTTTTAACTTGTTTGTAAATATGTGCAATTTCAGCTACTTCTGTTGCTAACATTAAAAACAGCATGCTTCCTGCGGTTATTTTTTTAAAGTGCTTTTTAATTTTCCTATGGACTTTATGAACTTCTTCATACATAACTACTATATAATGGTTACTATATTTTAAAAACTTTTTTATCATATAGTGAATAATTTTATTAAATCTCTTCCTATGCAAGTAGGTTATAAAAACCTTTTTAAAATTCTTATAACTCCTTTATAATTAAGTAAGAACTATGCAATATGTTCTACTGATATTGATTTTGATTAGGAGGTGAATGATATGACAGGACAAGGTTATTTGGGTAGTTTAGGGGGTCAGCCTGTACTGATCCTACCGGAAGGCGCTATAAGAGAAACTGGAAAATCAGCTCAAAAGAATAATATTGCTGCTGCGAAGGCTGTTGCAGATGCGGTTAGAACAACTTTGGGACCAAAAGGAATGGACAAGATGTTAGTGGATAGCATAGGAGATATTGTCATTACTAATGATGGTGTGACTATTTTAGAAGAAATGGACGTACAGCATCCTGCTGCTAAAATGTTGGTAGAGGTAGCTAAAACTCAAGATAACGAAGTTGGCGATGGTACTACTACTGCTGTGGTGATTGCTGGTTCTTTGCTAAAAGAAGCTGAAAACTTACTTGATCAAAACATCCATCCTACTGTAATAGTGCATGGATACAGATTAGCAAGAGATAAGGCTATGGAGGTTTTAGAAAACATAGCAGAAAAAATTGATTTAAAAGATAAGAAAAGCTTGGCAAAAATTGCAGCAACATCTATAACTGGAAAATCTGCAGAAGTTGCAAAAGAAAAGTTAGCAGAAATAGCAGTTGATGCAGTTTTATCTGTGGTTGAAGAAAAAGATGGAAAATATGTTGTTGATTTGGATAATATTAAAATAGAGAAAAAAGAAGGTGCAACAGTAGACAATACTGAATTAGTAAAAGGAATTGTGTTGGATAAAGAAAAGGTTCATCCAGGCATGCCATCTGTGGTAAAAGATGCTAAAATTGCTTTGCTAGATGCAGCTATTGAGGTTAAGGAAACTGAAACCGATGCTCAAATACGCATTACAGACCCAGCACAGCTTCAAGCTTTCATAGAACAAGAAGAGAAAATGATAAAAGAAATGGTTGAAAAAATTGCTGCTACTGGAGCAAATGTGGTATTTACTCAAAAAGGCATAGATGACTTAGCTCAACACTTTTTAGCAAAGAAAGGTATTTTAGCAGCTAGAAGATTAAAGAAAAGCGATATGGAGGCTTTGGCAAGAGCCACGGGAGCAAGAATCGTTACTAGCATAGATGATTTAAGCAGTGAAGATTTAGGTTATGCGGGTGTTGTGGAGGAAGTGAAAATTGCAGGAGACAACATGATTTTTGTGAGAGAATGTAAGGATCCAAAGGCAGTTACTATTTTAGTAAGAGGAGGTACTGAACACGTTGTTGAGGAGATGTACAGAGCAATGGAGGATGCGGTTAAAAGCTTAGCATCTGCTTTAGAATCAGGCAAAGTAGTTGTAGGTGGTGGTGCAGCAGAAGAGGCTGTTGCCAAAGAATTGAGGAAATATGCAGAAAAAGTAGGAGGAAGAGAGCAATTAGCTATTAATGCATTTGCCAATGCATTAGAAGAAATTCCACGCACTTTGGCAGAGAATGCAGGTATGGATCCTATTGACATTTTAGTAGAGTTAAGAGCTAAACACGAGAGCGGAAAGAAAACTTATGGTGTAGATGTGTTTGAAAACAAAGTTACAGACATGAAAGAAAGAGGTGTATTAGAACCTTTGAAAACTAAAATGCAAGCAATTGCTTCTGCAAGCGAGGCAGCAGAGATGATTTTAAGAATAGATGATGTAATTGCTGCTAAGAAATTAGAAGGAGGAAGCGGAGGCGGTCCAGGCCAAGACTTTGGTGGCGACTTTGAGTAGATTTTTAATTTTTTCTCTCTTTTTTAATTATTTATGAAAATTCTTGTTTATGAATTGCGTGCAAAATACGGATGGGTTGCTATTGATGAAGATGTTGAGCGTTTGCTACCTTCTACGGGTAGAGGTGTTGTTCATTTATTATCTAAAGGATCTACCTCTTCTCTCATTCTTATAGAAGCAGATCCTCATCTTATAGAGGATTTATTTGATTTTTTAGATAAGCACATACCATTTACTAACAATTATAAGCATCACTTGACTTGGGGAGATGATAACGGAGCAAGCCATTTAAGAGCAACACTATTAGGTCAGCAATTATTTGTTCCTTTTAAAGATGGTAAACTTTTAAAAGGCACATGGCAGAACATTGTTCTTATTAATCACGATACTCATCCAAGAAAAAGAGAAGTTTTTATGACTTTATGTTTTGAAGATTCTTAATTCCACAAACAGCCTTCTTTTTCCCAATATTTGTCATACACATGGCAGTAATAGGGCATCGCATATCCTTGCATTATTAACCATTTGTTTACATCAAAACTGCTGTTTAAATAAACATACCCTAGCAATCTTCCGTATTTATCTCTTTCCCAGGGTTTATCTTGTTTTATCCAAACATCTTTATGTAATACTAATTGTTTTACAAGTTCATTACCTTTTGTATAACAATAATGAAGGTGTGATTCATTATTAACGCCTGCACGTATCCATTTATCTACTCTATTTTGCGGATGAAGATCAGGAAAATCTATACATTTTAATCTAACTTTTTCATAGGAAGATGTGTTGTAAATGTAAACATAAAATGTATCACCGTCATACACTTTTTCTACATTCCCGTGTAATACAAAATTATCTTGTTGTTGAGCAGGCAGTAATAACGAAGCCAAGAAACTTAATACATATATAAAAAGACCAGTCCAATCCATTTTATCCCTTTTTGATGTCCCAAACTTTTCCATTAGTGCTTAAAAGCACATTTTTTCCTAGCTCATAGCCTTCCTGCATTGCTACTTCTGCCAAAGCAGAAGTTTTAGCTAAATATCCATGACTTGGAATTAATATTTCAGGATTTAACCACCTAATGATATCGCGAAGATCTTCCTTTCTTGCATGTCCTGATGCATGCACTCCATCTATTATGCGGACATTTCTTTCACGAAGCATTCTTTCAAGCACATATCTTTGTGCTATGTTAACTGGGTGAGGTATAGGATTTGAGCTTATAATGACTTCATCATTTTTATTCCAGTTGAAAGGATATTCTCCTCGTGCCATGCGTGTAAGCACAGCATCGTATTCTCCTTGATTGCCTGTAGTAATTAACAAATATTTTTCTTTGTCTTTTTCTACTTCTTTTAGCACATTTATTATGCTTTTTCTTTTAGTATGTACTCTGACTTTGCTCCTATCTAGCAGTCCTAAATCTGCAGCTGCACCTGTGTAAAGTTTTAAACTCCTTCCCAGCATTATGACTTCTCTTCTGCCTTTGTTAATGTCAATTGCTGCTTTTATACGAGCAATGTGCGAAGAAAATGTAGAAACTATGACCGCATTATTCTTAGATTCTTGATATGCCCTATTAACAACATCTTTTAGCATTTCTTTGGCAATTTTTTCAGAAGATGAACGCGAGGTTTCATCTGCTCTCAAGCTTTCCATTAAAAGAACTTTTATGCCTTCTTTTCCTATTTTTTTAAAGTATTGTTTTTGAAATGGTTGTTCTAAGGTAGGTGTGAAATCTATTTTAAAATCATTGAGATATGCAACATTTCCTTCTTTTGTTCTTAACAACACCATTGCAGAATGAGGTATGCTATGCGTTACGTATACTAGTTCAACACTAAAATTTTTACCTATATTTTTAGGAGTATTGTGTTTTAAAGAAACAATTCTGTTATTGATGTGAGATCTTCCTTCTTCCTTGGCCATTCTTTTTAGTACTTCTGCTGTATAAGGCGTAACAATTATAGGAGCCTTAGGATAATTGTCTGCCATTTTTGGAACAGCACCTAAATGATCTAAATGCCCGTGAGAGACAACTATTGCAATGACATTTTTACCTTTTAAAGGAGTGTCATCAGGAATAGCTCCTTGTTTTCTTAATTCAGGTAAAGGTGCTTCTCTTTCTTCATCACTCATACCTATTATCTTATCCATATGGTAGCCCATATCAATGATTACAACTTCTCTTCCTACCTCTACGGCAGTCATATTTCTTCCTACTTCACTAAATCCTCCAAGAGTATAGATTCGCATTTACTCACCTTTTATGAGTTCTTTTAAATCAAAAAGCTCTTCTTTTTTTTGTTCTTGAGATGTTTGCACTTCTACTTTATTGCTACTTTCTTTTTTTTCTTGTTTAGATTTTACATTAGGGTGGTAGCCAATTTTTTCTTCTATTTTTCTCAACTCGTCCAGCATTACGGGAACATTGTCTTTGAATGCAGTTTCTAATGCATTTAATCTAGGGATGATATCATCTATTTTAGAATTAATTTCTGAAACAGAGGCATTAAAATTACTTTCTAGTTCTGCTATTTTTTTATTGATGGCTGCTATTTTTTCTTCCATTGTTTTTTCTATTTTTTTGATGTGAGATTCAATAGAGGATAAAGTTTCTTTCATTTTGGCAATATCTCCATATTTGTTTTGAAGAACTAAATCAATAACTTCTTCCAATTCTCTTAAAAATTCATCTTCTGATGTATCTTCTTCCTTCTCTTCATCTTCCATCTCGGGTGGTGCTGTTTGTTGTGGAGGAGAGGGGATTAAACCTACTTCTGCATGAGGATGTGCTGACATGGCTGTATGAGTCACATCATTTAACGCAGATGGTTGATGGGCATGCACCTCAGCAGGAGCTTGCTGTGGCATAGATGGATTAACGGGTGGTTTGGGTTGAGAAGCAGGAGAAGAAGAGGCAACTTCTTTTATGATGTGGCGCATCACAGCATCAATGTGTTCGTTTTTAAGACCTTGAGATTTAAGCCAAGCAGCAACCTCTTGCTGGGTTTTTCCTGATTTTAACATTTTTTTGGCTATTTCTGCAAAATGCGAAAGAGGTATTTTTTTCTTTTTTTTGCTTTTTCCAAATATGTCAAAGGAAACCATATGCTAACCTCTTTTTCTAATCATTTCTTTTACTTCACTTCTAGTAACAAATTGAGTAGTTACTGGTTTGAGTAAATCAATATAAGCTTTTAATTCCTTTAATTCTACTTTTTTAGCATAATTCTTTAAATCCTTTTCTAAATTTGTAAGGTTAAGCTCTAAATTGCTTGTTCTTTTAAGCAAATCATCAAGAACAGAAGAAGTATTTCTTTTAAAAGAATTAAGCTCTTCCATGATTTCATGATCTTTTCTCTGCATTTCAGAAGTTCTAGCTTCCAAATTCTCAACTTTTTCTTCTAATAATCTAACTCTTTCACTAAGCTCTTTGATTATTTTATCTAAATCTTTTATAGCTTTTTGAATTGCTAAAAGTGGATTAGGTTGAGAAGCCATATAATATTTTAGAGAGGTAATGCATAAATAGTTTTAATGAAAGCATGATTTTATTTAGCCAACCCAATATTCCTCCTAATCTCCTCAATATCATTCTCAATCGTATCTATATACTCGTTAAATGCCTCAATACCTTTCTC
>JAADEF010000073.1 GCA_013153555.1 Candidatus Nanohalarchaeota archaeon
TACAGTTAAATAATAAGTCCCTGACTCATTAATGGGTTGGCAGGAAGTAAGATCCACAGCATAAGAATCATAAATATTTCCTATTAAAAACACAATCAACATGATTAAAAAGAAATTTTTTATGAGCTTTGGAGTCATGTATTTCAACCCCTGGGAAGGCTAAAATGGTGGGTTTTTGTTAACTTTTAAATAATTTTAGAAATTCATTAACCACTATTTGTTAGAATGTCACAACTTCTCATAATGTTTACATCCTTTAATTACTGCTGTTTGGGTATTTACTGGTATGATTCTTGGAAAATCAATATTGAATGACAGTAGCTGTTGGGTTTTGTTTATAAGCTTCTCTACATACCTTTCTGGAAGGTTTTCACCTATGCTTCCTCCAAAAGTAATCACAGCAGGATTCAGTAAATGAATAATTTTCTCTAATCCTTGCGATAGCCAATTCAGAGTTTCATTTTCAAATAAACGCAGATGTTGTTCTATCAAGTTTTTTGCATCAATGCCTAATCTCTTTTCAAGATTTTTTCCACCTATTGCTCCTTCTAAACAACCAGTTTTGCCACATCCACATTTGTAGTGATGGTTTAGTTTTATATGGCCTAGCTCTCCTGCTGTTCCATTCTTACCTTCTAATGCCTTTTTATTAATGATTATTCCACTTCCAACTCCTGTTCCCCACACTATCCCCACTAAATAAGAGTTTAGGAGATGAGGTATGGAGGAACTTACTACAAAATAAGATCCTAATGCGAAGCAGTTAGCGTCATTGGCAGCTTTTACTTCAACCGCTTTATCATTAAGTATTTTATGCGTAAAATCACGAAGATTCACATTATCAAGCTGTCCTAAATTAGGAGAATTTATTACTTTATTATTCCATACTTGACCCGCCACGCTGTAATATACTTTTTTAATATTGTACTGACTTTTAGCTTCTAAAAGCACTTCTTTTATAAGGAATAAAGGATTTTTTTGTTGAGATGGCTCTGTTCTTTCAGCAATTATTTGGTCTTTTTCATCCACCACGATGTATTTTATTTTAGTACCTCCTATGTCAAAAATAACATCCATAATTTAACATAATATCACCACTTTTATAAATTATTAAGTAAGCAATATAATGTTATGCCTAGGAAAAAAGCATTGATCCTAACAACTCATTATCACACATTGCATTATGAAGAATTTGTAAAGCCTATCGTATCAATAATAAGTAAAATAGCTTACGAATATGATCAAATCTCTATTTTCGAACAACCGCCTTCTCACACTTACCTACAGCAATATGATGCCATAATCATTACGGGAACATCCTTGCAAGATATGAAGTATCTAGATCACTTAAAAAAATGGAAAAAACCTCTCTCAACTTTTAAAAACACTATAATAGGTATATGCGCAGGCATGCAGGTATTAGCTTCTGCACATAACATCCCTCTCATAAAATGCAAAGCAGTAGGTGTGAAAAAAGTAAAATGCCTAAATAAAGAGTTTAAAGTTTATGATCTTCACCAATACAGCGTGAAAAGGACAGCAGATATTGAAGTACTTTGTTCTCATAAATGTATTGAAGGATTTAAAGTAAAAAACACATTCCATTTTGGTTTTGCATTTCATCCAGAAGTTTTTACTCCACAACTATTAGAGAACTTACTTCTTTTAAATAAGCCTACTCAACCGTTTTAATACTTCTTTTTTCTTCTTAAATTCGACATCTAACCCTTCTGCGATTTCCCGCAATACACTTGCAGCTTCGCGCATAGCTTTTCTTTCCACATACCACGGCTTTCCTGCCTTTGTACCAAAAGCATAACAATATTGTTGAGGGTCGTTCCATTGAATTTCCTTTCCATAGATTAAAGCAGATAAATATGCTAATCCCCTTAAAGCACTTTTGCCCATTCCCGGGGATAAAAAAAGCTCACGATAATTAGATGCTTGATTGGCAACTTCCAATGCCTTTACATCTAATTTTTTTGGAAAATAAAGGTAAAAAGGCATAACTTTAATCTCTTTAAAAAATTTAAGTTCTTCTTTTGAAAGTAAAGTTAATTGTCCTTTTTTAAACTGTTCATAATTTTTCCTCAATAAAAGTATTTTTTTGGTTATTTTTTCAGCAGGCCAATCATGCATAATATCTACGCTTACTTTTTGTAGTTCTGTTTGTACTTTGAGATTTAGTTGTTTAGTAGATACAGGTGTTGAAAAAGAATCTCCATCATAAGAGCCAGGATCATACCAATGGTATCTTCTAACAAGCTGATTTTTCACATTCATTCCTTGATTGATTACAGTATAATGAAAATTATCTTTATCAATTATAAAAGCATGAAAATACAAATCATAAGAGTCCTGCATCAAAACATTATCTGCTTTTGCTATCTCTCGAGAGATGCTTGCAAATTCATCTAACCCTCTTTCTTTAAAATGATCATATACTTTAATAGCTTCTATACCTTTCCCACCAACCACTTCTAACCCAATATCATCATTATTTTGCAAACTTTCTTTCACAGCTCTAATAGTAACTGTGGTTGCGCCCGTATAATTATGTTCAAATCCTAATGCTGTTGCGAAGCTTTGAAACCAATAAGGATCAGAAAACCTTTTTACTGCTTCTTTAGTGCCGTATTCTTCCACTATCAATTTTAAGAAAGGGTGTGCTAATTTTACCATTTCTTTATATTGAGGAACATATCCTTCACAAAGCCTTAATTCTGCAACACCGGATCGAGAAACTACCATATTTTTACATAATCTTGAAAAGAAAATATAAAAAAGAAGGAAAGGAAAAATTTCCTTTTACCGTTAAATGTTTTTACTGCTCTATGGCTTCTTTGAGTTTTAGGATTTCTTCTCTTGTTTCTCTCTCATCTTCTTTATCTTTATCCATTACATCCAACGCAACCAAAATTAATCCAATGATTAATACTGCCAAAGGTATCAACCAAGGCCAGTATTTTTCTAACCAGCTTTTTTCTTCAGGGGTTGCGTAAATCGGAGTTATATCTTTTATGATTTCTATTCTTTCAACTCTGAATTTATATTCGCTGTTTTCATTGTCTACTTTTAGGAATTCTACAGTAATCTTGTAGGTTTTGTTGTTCCATATTAATGTATAGGTTTTTTCACCAATTTCTGGTTCCTGATCTTCGTAAAGCTCATCACCTACTTGCACAATAAAGGATCCTGCCATAAAGCTTATTTGTTCTTCTTCCATTCTACCTTCCATGTAGTACTTAATAGTTATGTTTTCTACATGAGTTCTATTTACCGTATAAATTCTTTCTTTATCAAACCCTTCTACTACAACCTTTAATCTATCTTCTTTTGCAGTAGGTACGGCTTTTTCTGCCATTAAATTGAATCTAATTTCAAACTTTTTATCTACTCCGTACTTATCCACTACCTTGCCTTCAAACACATATTCTTTATTAGGTAGTTTTTCTGTTGGAGCTATGTATATGAAAAACTTGCCTTCTTCTCCTGGTTTTAATGTGAGTTTTGGTGGCTCCACATACACATATTCTGGCTTATCTTCTATTTCTATCTTAAATTCGTTTTCTGCCAAACCGTTGTTTTTAATGTTTACATAGTATATGTAGCCTCTGTATTCGTATGCATTAATTGTTTCTGGCTCCACATCAACAGTATAATTGGAACATTCCCTGGTAGGCAATACTTCTATTTCCAAGGTGGTTTCCTTAGGTTTGAACATATGCATTCCTTCTAATACTATTGTATCTTCAATAATACCTTCTCCCACATCATCACTTACATTAATGATGTAGTTTACTTTTTTCACTCCTCCTGGTTGTAAGGTTATTGTGGGTGTTTCAAACCAACCGTATTCTCCTTTTAAATAGTATGTTTCAGGCTTTTCTCCCGTATTCTTTACTTTAAACACGACTTTTCCGGATGGAGTTAAAGCACAAACCTTCACAAGTTTGTAATCTGTGGTGATTTCTCCATTATAGCAGTTCTTCACAGTTAAATTTGCTTTTGCAACATCGTAAACATCTTCACCTTCGTATTTTACCTCAAAAGTATAGTTGCCGTAATCTAATTCCTCGGTAGGAATATATACTTCTTTGTATATGGTTTGTTTAGGTTCAACTACTATTTTTTCCTTTTCCACATCTCCAAGGGTTGTGCTTAAATAACCTTCCATTGCTTCGTCTCCCTTATTCTTTAACACAATTACGAATCTTGCAGCACTACCTTTACATGCTTCCATGTGTTGAGGCACCAATACGACTGTACCATCTTTACAAATCATGCTGTTTATTTGCACATTTTTAACATCTACTTTATATTTACTTTTTGCAGTTACATCTATAGCTATATTACCTTCTTTGTTTGCAACAGCTTCCAAAACAACCTCTGCTTTTTGACCAGGATTTAAGTAAAGTTCAGTATCGGATAAAGTACCGTAAGATGATTCTAAAGTAATCTTATTTTTTTCTTCTCCTTTATTTTCCACATATATTTTGAAGGTTACTGTGTCTCCTTTACATGCATCAGTGCTTTGAGGAACCACCGTCATGTCAAAGTCATAACAGTTTCTACCACTTACATATATTTTTTTCTCAGCATGAGCAAAAGAATACACAGATTCAGCTTTTAAAGTAATTACATCATATTCTTGCACCACTTTATAATACAAATAATCTCTTTCTATTTCTCCTGGATTTAATTC
Source organism: Candidatus Nanohalarchaeota archaeon (assembly GCA_013153555.1). Taxonomy (GTDB): domain Archaea; phylum EX4484-52; class EX4484-52; order EX4484-52; family JAADEF01; genus JAADEF01. The sequence goes on from JAADEF010000073.1 coordinate 4,706, forward strand.
AGTTTGCTCAAATTCTAAATTGCCGTTATTTGCTTCTACTTTTACATTAACTAATTCAGTAACCTTACCATCGTTAGTTAAATCAAAAGGAATCTTTACTACATCACCAATACATGCTTGAATTCTTTCGTAATCATCACTTACCTGAATATTAATATCATGACAATTTAGAATAGTTACTTTTATTTCATTCTCAACTTCTCCCAACTCTTTGCTGTATGCTATTATTTTAATGCGGTATTCTCCTGGCTTTGCATCACCATCAGGAGTAATAAAGAACTTAATGTTTTGTACTTCGCCTGGGTTGAGTATAAAGCTATCTGGAGCAGCCACTACCCAACTACCATCTGCATAAACTTTAATTTCAGCACTTTCACTTCCAGTGTTCTTCACAAACCCATCAAAGGCTTGAGTAGAATAAGGACACATTTCAAAGCTATATTGGTTCAGACCAAGCTCTATTTGAGCAGCATATGCATATCCGCCAACATACGCAAACATAACTGCAATAAACATCGCGTATAAACCATACTTCTTCATAACTCACACCCTTTAACATTTTAACTACTAATAAGTACATATAATTTAGAAAGTTTTTTAAATCTATCTCTTATATTCATTAAAAAGTCATTACTTTTCATTTTAAAATTTTAATGTCTGCAACCACTCTGTACTGGTTAGTACCGACACTACCTGCTGTTCTATAATACACTACTTCTACTTTTTCATGGAATTTTTCTTTAATTTCATTGATGCGGTTTTCTATTTCTTGCTTATCTGCAAAGAAATAATAGTGTATAATAGTATTAGGTTTTGATTTAGTTATTACCTCCTCTAAATAATGAGGTGCATCTTTAGGTGCAGGCATAACAATTCTGTCATAATTATGCAGATCTCTGCGATCATTTAACCAATCTTTTACATCTGCATGAATGATATTGATTTCACCATGAAGTTTATTTATTGCAAGGTTTTTATGAAAATACTCTATTGCATAAGGATTCAGCTCTATTCCTTCCACTCTTGCTTTTTTGTGTTTCGCAATTACTAAGGGAAAAGGACCAATGCCTGCAAACAACACTGCAACATTTTCATTTTCTTTTACCTGCTCAGCAATTCTTTTTCTTTCAAAGCCCAATTTAGATGAAAAATATACTTTAGAAATATCTAACAGCATTCTGCATCCATGTTCTATGTGTAGAGTTTCAAAAGGAGATAGGTTTCGGTATTTTTTAGGGAGATGTTCTAAAAGTTTGGATCTATCATATTCGTTCAATACTTCATATTTTCCTACGCGGAATTCTCCTGAAACATCCCCTATTTTTTTAACTATGACTCCAACAGAAGGATGATGTTTTTTTATTTCATCACACACCTTACCTAATATGTTTTCAGGAAGCTCATGTTTGAACTCAACAATAGCAATATCTCCTACTATTTCAAACCCCATCTGAGCAATTTGTTCCTCATATTCTTTACCAATAGCATTCAAAATATCTTCTTTTAATTTCATTCTCTCACATCATATATGTGTGCATAACTCATGCCTGCAATG
>JAADEF010000061.1 GCA_013153555.1 Candidatus Nanohalarchaeota archaeon
AAAGCATGAATTATAAGCGAGTTACTCCCTTTAATCATCCCGTCATACTGGGACGGCTTAATCATTGCCATAATAAAATAAGTAAGAGAATTTTAAAATACTTCTCATAAATCTTTAATAAGAGATTCTATGGCTGCTATTTCATTTTCATTATCTCCTTCTACTACAATAGTTTTTTTACCCACAATCATATACACATCATCTTTAGAAAGTTCAATATTTGTTCCAATAGTGCCTGTCTTTTTATAGGATCTTTCCTTTATTAAAATATTAGAAAATTCTTCCACATCTATGCCTTTAGAAAGGTGGAAAATTATTGAGCTACAGGTATCAACTCGCTTATAATTCATGCTTTCACCTTCTTTAACACTTCATTAAAAGCATTAATTTCATCCAAAGTATTGTAAAAATGTAAAGATGCTCTAACACATCCTTCTATTCCCAAATAATCCATTAACAAATGAGCGCAATGATGTCCTGCTCTTACATAAATGTTATGTTGATTAAGCAATTCAGCCACTTTCAGATATTTAATTCCAGGGACATTAAAAGCAAAAATAGGCAATTGCTTATCTTTCTCACCATAATGCTCTAAACCTAGCTCCTCCATAACCTCAAGCATTCTTTTAATTAGTTGCTTCTCTTGAGTTTTAATATAATCTATATTTTCATTAATTAAATCTAATGCTTTGCCCATAGCAATAATCTCTGCAATAGCAGGTGTCCCTGACTCCCATGAATGAGGGGGTTGTTTTAAAACAAATCTTTCTCTATCAACATATTTAACAGATCCGCCACCTAAATAAGCAGATTCAAACATCTCAAATTTATCCTTTCTTATGAATAAAGCTCCAGCACCATAAGGACCTAAACATTTATGAGCTGAAAAATAAAACACATCTATATGGCTTTGATTTAAATTAATTTCTCTATGTCCTACAATTTGCGCACCATCCACAACCATCAAATCAGCTATTCTTTTAACATGATTAACTTTGCCTATTACATTAGAAGCATGAGAAATAACAGCAACATCATAATAGCCTTCATAAATAACATCATAATGTGCATCTAATTCTAAATAATGTATGTTTGCGTTGTTTTGCTTAGCAACACGAAACCACGGCAAATATGCAGAATTGTGTTCTAATACGCTAAATGCTATGCTGTTCATTTTCCCTCTATAAGACAATGCAGAAATATTTGATGCAAAAGTACTATTAAATACAAAAAATACATAAAAATCATCTGCATTGAAATAATTCATTAATTTTTCTCTCACTTCTTCCACTTTAAACGTTGCATTTATACCTAATTTATGCATTCCTCTGCCTATATTTGATCGTTTACAAGTGTAATATTTTTGTAAAACATCTAATACTTCTTTGGGCATTAAAGATGTAGCAGCGTTATCAAAATAAATACCTTGAGGTCTGATTATTTCAAACATATTATTTAGTATGTAAAACAAATATTTAAAAATGTATACTGTGTTTTACAAAAAATATATTTGAGAAGATTTATGAAATTATCCAACATTTTAAATATTATATGATCTAAACTTTAAATATGGAAGTAGCATATGAAACGCTCTGCCCAGTGTGCCAAGGAAAACTAACTCAACAAGAAATAGAAAAAAATTTATGCTTCAAAACTAAAAAACCACTTTATCTTCCTTACGAAGTGAAAGAATTAAAAGAGTTCGAAAAATTTTTTGGAAAAAAATTAAGAAAAATACAAAGATTGTGGGCAAAGCGTGTTTTAAGACATGAAAGCTTTGCAATAGAAGCACCCACAGGAACAGGAAAAAGCAGTTTTGGAATAAAAATGTCAGAATATCTTGCATCAAAAGGCAAAAAATGTTACATTATAGTTCCTACCACTAACTTAGTAAAGCAAACCTACGAAAAAATTAGCAATTCTAAAGCTATAGCCTACCACAAAGATCTAAAAAACAAAGAAGAAGTACTTAACAACATCAGCCAAGGAGGCTTTTCCATCTTAATTACTACTGCAACTTTTCTTGTAAAACATTACGACAAAATAAAACATCAAAAATTTGATTTTATTTTTGTTGATGATCTTGACGCAGTTTTAAAAGGATCTAAAAACATAGACAAAATCATTAGCCTTTTAGGATATTCTCAAAAAGAAATTGCAAAAGGACAAGAGTATCTTCAAAAAATAAGGAAATATAAAGGAATATTAGTTATAGCAACAGCAACATCCAAACCTGGTTCAGCCACAGTAAAACTTAGAGAAGTGCTGGGCATAGATGCAAGCTCATCACGTCATGCGTTAAGAAACATTGTTGATGTAGGGTATGCAACTCAAAATTATAAAAAAGCCATATTAGAACTTATAAATTTTTTGGAAGATGGGATAATAGTATACACTAATACAGAAGAAGAAGCAAAAAAACTATATGCATATTTAGAAGAACACAAAATCAAAGTAGGTAAAGCAGAAAACATAGAAGAATTTAAAGAAGGTAAAATAAATGTGTTAATAGGAATAAGCGCTCCTTACGGAAAATTAGTGAGAGGGTTAGATCTTCCAAAAAGAGTAAAATACGCTCTATTTTATAAGATACCGCATTTTAAAATAAACTTAAAAGAAGAAATAACAGATAATTTAGTAAAAGTGCTGTTAGGCATTTTCAGAAATCATCCTTCCATTTCCTCCAAATACTATTCTTTATTAAATAATCTTGAAGAAGCAAAAGCTCTTGTAAAAAAAATACTTCTTGATCCAGAAAAAGAAAAATATGTGATTAAAGGAGTAGTAATTAAAAAATCTGAAATCATTATCCCTGATTTAAAAACATATATTCAAGCATCTGGAAGAACATCAAGGATGTATGCAGGAGGATTAACAAAAGGATTAAGCATAATAGTAGATGAAGAAAAGCATTTAGATGCATTTAAAATAAAAGCCATGTTTTATGATATTGACATCAAAGATATAAATCACATCAACTTACAAGCCCTTAAACAAGAAATAGAAGAAGAAAGAAAAAATTTAGATAAAATAAAAATCTCTTCTAAAGAAATGATATTTCCTGCTTTAATGGTGGTGGAATCTCCTACTAAGGCCAAACAAATAAGCAGGTTTTTTGGAAAACCTGCCATAAGACTGCAAGACAACCAAATATTTTATGAAATATTTACAGGAAAATATGTGCTTATTATTACTGCATCTCTCGGGCATGTAGTGGATCTCATAACTAAAAAATATTTTCATGGTGTAGAAGTAAACAAAAAAATAATACCTCATTATGATTCTATTAAAAAATGCCCAAATGAAGGGATTCAGTTTGTGGATGAAGATAAGCAATGTGAAGAAATAAGAGATTCAAAATTAACCATAAACAATATAAGAAAAAACGGATATGATGCTGAACTTATAATCATAGCCACAGACCCAGATACAGAAGGAGAAAAAATAGCAAAAGACATACGCAATTTAGACAGCTTTGTAGAAATAAAAAGAGCTGAATTTCACGAAGTAACAAAACCAGCCATAATAGAAGCGTTAAATAATCTCCGTGAAATTCACGAAAACTTAGTTGATGCACAAATTGTTAGAAGAGTAGAAGATCGCTGGATTGGATTTGAACTAAGCAAAAAAGTGCAACAACATTTTAAACAAAAAAACCTGTCGGCAGGAAGAGTTCAAACACCAGTATTAGGTTGGATAATAGATGCTTATGAAAAAAGCAAACAAAAGAAAAAGGAGTATTATCTCATTATTGAAAATGCAAAAATAAAAATAGATAAAGAATTACAAGAAGGGGAATATGAAGCGGAAATAATTGTTAAAGAAAAAAGAGAAAAAGAACTTACTCCCTTACCACCTTATTCCACAGATGAAGCGCTCAAAGATATAAACCGCATCTTAAAAATAGATGCCAATAATGCAATGAAAATTCTTCAAAAACTTTTTGAAAACGGATTAATAACCTACCACCGTACAGATTCAACACGTGTTTCTGAAAAAGGTTTAGAAATAGCAAAAATGTATCTTCAAGATGACTTTGTAGGAAGAACCTGGGAAGAAGGAAGCGAAGGAGCTCATGAATGTATAAGACCCACGAAACCGCTAACAAAACAAGATTTGCTGAGCCTTTTAGAGCAGAACATTCTTAGAATAAGTGATGAACTTACATCACAAGATCTTAGTGTTTATGATTTAATATTTAGAAGGTTTATGGCATCTCAAGCTAAGAAAATAAAAGTAGAAGAGGAAAAATACATTATTGAGATCAACAAACAAAGTATAGAACATACTGCCATCACAAAATACGAAGGTAAAGCGTATGAACTTTACCCCTATATAGGCATACCTATAAAACTTCCCGAAGGCGTGCATAAAGTTTTAGTTGAATCAAAGCTCGTACCAATTACTTACCCACTAACACAAGCAGAGCTTATAAAACTAATGAAAGAAAGAAAAATAGGAAGACCTAGCACTTATGCCACCATAATAAACAAAATACTAACGAGAAAATACGCAGTTGAAAAATCAAGCTTTCTTATACCTACACCATTAGGAATTAAAGTATATAACTTCCTTACATCTCATTATAAAAAATATGTAAGTGAAGAAACAACTCAAAAAATATATGAAATCATGGATTTAGTTGAGCAAGGAAAAATAAAAGGAGAAGAAGTTCTATGGCAACTTTATCACGAAATAAAAAATTTAGAACATGAAGCTATTAAAACTACACTTTAAGAATAGCATAACCCTTCCTGCTTTTAATCTCTTTTATTGCTTCTGCATTACCTATGAGCGTGATTCCATCTTGTTGTTTAAATTTCTTTAAAAACCTCCACACACCTTTTTCTGCTTCCTTCGTAATGCTGGCAATTTCAATGCCCTTAAACTTATCAGCATCAACTAAATTCATTGCTTCTTCAATAAGTCGCGCTTCTTCTTCTGGCTTTAACTTTTTAGGAATGATAAGAATTTTATTTTTAGTTTTTATCATTTTAATAATTTGCTTAGGAGTAAGTTTCTTAAATTCCTCATAAGGCAAATATTCTAAATTTATCTCTGCCATAGCATCACTTTGAAACCAATTCTATTAACTTTTCATAAAAATAATCCATTCCTTTCCCTGTTTTAGCACTAATTCCTACAACCTCATAATTTGGAAAAACCTCTCTTACTTTATGAGCAGATGCATTTTTAAGATCTATTTTATTGGCAGCTATTATAAAAGGAATCCCTCGTGACTCCAAATTACCTAAAATAGTTACATTAACTTGAGTCAAAGGATCTTTGCTTGCATCAATAACCATAACAACCGCATCTACATTATCCAGCCATTTAATAGCATCTATTACTCCTTTTGTAGCTTGCTTTGCCCTCTCTTTTGCTTCTTTTTTACTTAATCCTTTTTTAATAAAGTCTTCATAATCTATTTTTGTAGCAATTCCGGGTGTATCCACCAAATCAATCTCAACCTCTTTATCTCCTTTTTTTATAATAACACTTTCTTTAATTTTAATTTCACGCGTTTCATGAGGTATGGAAGATTCAGAAGTAAAACCCTCCTTCGCAAAATCCATGCTGATGCGGTTAGCTAATGTAGATTTTCCTGCATTAGGAGGACCATAAAATCCAACTTTTATTTTCTTTTTTTTAGAAAAAAGTTTAGATACAATGCCTTTTTGTATGAACTTTTTTATTTTTTTAAACACCATAACTATATTTATGGCAAGCAAATTATTAAAATTATCTTCTCCAAACGAAGAAGGAAAATATATGTTCCTTGGAAACATGCAGGAGCTGCTTATTTAGGAATTAAATAAAAATTTCAAATTTCTGCATAGCAAAAAAATTTACGAAAAAGTAAAGGGCTCATAGGGTGTTCACATAATCACTCTTTCATGTGACGGTCTTATAATCATCGCCCTAATCATTTTATAGGTATTAAAGATTTAAAGAAATTAATTAAATAGTTTATCTTAGATCCTGCCAAATAAATTATGAAAATTATGCCCACCACTGCCAAAATAATAGCTATTAAATAAAAACCCATATTTTCTATCGCACTGCCTTTTCGTTTTACTTTTGCTTTCATCAAAATAGCACCTTTTTTAACACCAGAATAAGCAAAACCAATAAAATAACCGCTACCATAACATTTTTATAAAGGTAAATTTGATTCATAACACATATATAGCAGTAAG
>JAADEF010000076.1 GCA_013153555.1 Candidatus Nanohalarchaeota archaeon
TTGATTATCCTAATCCTGTAGGTGTGATAAGCTTTACTTTTGATGTGGACGGAGTGAGTTATTATGAAGCAGAAGAAAATGTAGTTTTTCATGTTGTACCTAATGTTGTACCTGTATCTTATGTGGTAAATGATTTAGAAGCATCTATTCAGCCTTCTAATGAAGAAGGTGGTGTGTTATGTGAAATAAATAGAGAGTATGAATGCAATTTTGAAGATCATATTTTAACTTTAACTGGATCAGTTGATACAAATGCATTTGACATTCTTCCAGAAATATTTTCATTAAAAGTTACTATTAATGCAGGAGATAGGTTAGAAGAGTATGAAGTTAATGACTGTCAGTTTAATGAGAATTTAGAATTTACTTGCGGTGTTCCTCTTCAAAATTTAGGCAATGTACCTTATATTTCTTCCATAGGGCTAATAGTAAGCTATGGATCAGGAGATCACATTTCTGAGGAAATTGGAAGCTTTACTTTTCCATTGGTTATACCGCAAGAGCTTATAGATCTTTATTCTAACGTTTCATTCCATGCTGAGCTTACTATATTAGATGACGGGGTTTATAAGAGGGTAGACGATACTGTTGCATCACTTCCTGTGTGCATCATTCCAGTAAGTGTAGGAAGATATTGGGAGGAATATAATGCTCAGCAAGGAGAAGTTCCTGCACAGCAGATTTGGGATTCTTTAAGGGACAACTACGGATATGGTAATATTAACTATGATCAACCTTTGTGTAGTTTTGCAGGAGAAAGCATAGGTGTGATAGTATATGTACCTGAACTTTATCATGTTGATGATTTTGAGCTTAATTACATAGGCTATTCTTTAGGAAATGCTCGTGACTTTTCTAGTGCTACCTGCGTGCCTTTAAGCAGTAATGACGAATATATTTCTCGTTATAAGTATGGAGAAACAGGAATAACTTTTTACTGCGTCTTACCTAATATAGAATATCTCATGGATGACTTTGCAGGAGTAATGCCTGAAATAGAGTCTATAGCAGAAGTTCCCTTATATATAAAACTTGCTATTCGCGATGGGCAATGGGATAGACAGGGAGAATATGTTGTTTCATTTCAATTCCTTATAGAAAATAGCTATGGCGCATTAAATAACAAACTTGACTCATTAGAAGCTAAGAAGGAATATTTAGAACAACAAAAAGAAGAAATAAATAAAATTTCAAAAAGATCTTCCACTGCTGCAATGGCTGTTGCAGGATTGGATTATGGATTTGGAGCTAAGGCAATAGATGCACCTGTATTAGAATATTTATCTATTGCACGATTCGCTAAATGCTCAATTGGATGCAAAATTTTCGCATCAGGATGTGGACCTCATGGATATGCTGCATGTTATCATAGGTGTCAGGATGCTGCTGGAAGTGGTGGTAGTTTAGGGAGAGCCGAAACTTCTTCAGATGATCCTACACAAAAAGTAGTATATAATTTTTGCTGGGGTATTATAGATTATAGTTTTGTTTGTACTTTAGGAGGTTCTTTGCTTTTATCTGGTGCAATGGTTAATAGTTTAGAAAAGATAGAAGCGGAATATGACGAGATTACTACAGAAATATATGATGTGGAAGATAGGCTTAAAGATGGGGAAGATTATGGAATTATTAGAGAGGAGTTAGATGAAACTTTTGATCCTTATGCAGAAAACAGCTATCATAGATCCTTTTTAATGGAACTTAACCCTACTGTTACAAAACTCGCTGGTTCTGCTTTTGCTGCAGCATGTGCTTATGGAAAACTCTTCGGAGGATTTACTTCATTGGCTGATGAAATTACTATGAATCAAGTTGCAGCTCAATTTGCTAGGAATTTCGTTTCTTCAGGTATTAATGCCTGGGTGTATGGTGAGAAACTAACTACTGCTGTTGCAGGAGCAGCCAGTGCAACCGCCATAGATGTAGGTGTTTCTTCTTTAAGTAATGTTCTTGAAGGTAGTCCTGGCTCAACTATTCTTAATTTATTTAGTAAAGGTTCTGTACTTGTTGGTTTATGGATGGCTGCTGTTAATAGACCAGATGGAATGACTACCACAGATGCTGTGCTCTTTTATTGGGGTGCATGGAGCTTTTCAGAAGGAACAGCAGCCCTTGGTCAATTTGCTATAGAGTTTGGCAGTACTATGTGGGAGAGATGGAAACTTAACAGAGTGATTAATAATTTGCCACCAGAAGATAAAAGAGATTTAAATAGTTTGAAAAACGCATTAGAAAGAGAGGGCTACGAGGTTGAAATAACAACTTTGACTTTAAAGGATGAGAGAGGAAAAGACATTAATATAAATTTATTAATTGTGAAAAATGATGATTCTGAAATGAGAAGCCTCGTTTATATTTCGGATAATAAAATAACAGTAGGTAGTTATAGAACTACATATTGATTTTGATTATAATATAAGGGAACGGCAGAAGATGGACACCGCACAGGGGTGTTGCATTTCTTGCCTACCTCAACACGGCACCCCCGTATGCACGTGTGCAACAGCTTATGGCTGCTCCCTTCCGGGCCTGACCAGGTTCACTGCTGCACACGCCTTACGGGACCGTGATTCATTGTTCAGCAAGAACGCAACAAAAATCCCTGTGCTTAGTGCCGCTCTTCTGCCTTCGGCGCCCCCATATAGGCACGGGGGTTACAGGATGCTGCCTAGACATCCCCGCCTATCCCTTATATTAATTCTTGACTTTATTTTTTAAAAAATTACAACCCTATTCATAATTTATGAGGTATTACTTCCTTATTTGCGCTATGTCAATGGTTTTTTTCTTGAGTAATTATGCTTATGCGATAGGAGTAGGCACCATTCCCGGTGTTTTAGATTTAGGAGAGGTTAAAAGAGGACAAACCGTGGTGGGAGAGTTTTACATAACCTCAACTATAACACAACCCATGATTTTGATTTTAAACTATATTCCTCCTCATTATTCTATTTTTCAAAAAGAGAAAACCCGAGCAAAAGACGGGTATGAATTTAAACCTGGGGAAGCTTCGGAGGAAGATATTAGCAGTTGGGTAAAAATAGTGCCTTCTACTGTTCTAATTTCTCCTGATGATAAAAAAATTATTCGCCTTCCTGATGGCGGTTCTGTGGCATATAATCAAAAGTTTTCTGTTAAAATTAAAATTCCTGATGAAGCAGAGCCGGGTTATCATGTTGGTTCAGTTAATATTGCGATTAAACCTAAAAAAACTACTGGAGAAGGTGCAAGTATCTCTACTTTAGGTATTACTCGTCCAGTATTTGTTTTTAGGGTAAGCGGTAATGCTTTTAGAGATGGAAAAATAATTGGTGTTGAAGCTAAAAGATTAAGCGATAATATGGTTAGAGTGGATGTACTCTTTAAAAACACAGGCACGGTAACTTATACTGCAAGTTTTGATAAATTAGAGGTTTATGATGATTTTGGTTATAAAACAGGCAATATTGCAGTAAGAATGAACAATAAAGTCAAACCTGGTGAAATTATTGTTTTAAGTGCTTACTGGCGTGACAGCAAGGGAATAAAATCTGGCAGTTACAATGTTGAAGCAGAAGTCTCATACATCACAGGCAAAGCGAAATTTTCGGGTCCATTAGAAGTGTTGGATGAAATTTATGTGCCAAAAGAAGGTAATGTGCTGAAAGAAGAAGGGGGTATAAATATACCTTGGTGGTATTTATTAATAATTTTAGGTCTTATTGCCCTTTACATATACTGGAAAATGTGATGTGAATGGATACACGGCTTTATTATTTTACTCTTTTTGGAGTTAGTATTTTATTAGTTTTATTTTATATACTAGGAGAAAGAAGCGTTATTCAGGATAAAATTGCAGAATATGATATGAAAGGAGAAGTAATTAATCTCACCACTTCTAACTTAACAAAGATTGGTATTTCTGCTGATACAGATAAACTTGATTTTGGAAGAATGGTGTTTAATCGCACCAATGCAACAAAAATACTAACTTTTTATAATCCTTATTCTTATGATGCTCAAATTTATTTGCTGGTAGAAGGGAACATTAGTAAAATGCTGATATATAATGAAAGGATCTTATTAAAACCTAATCAAACTAGAAATATTTATATTAAGTTTGTTCCTAAAGCTGTTGGTAATTTTAGCGGAAAATTGGAAATATGGGCGAAATATGCTACCAATCCTGTAGGAGAGTTTTGGCTAAAGGTGATAGGGTGAAAAAACTTTTTTTAGCTTTGACAATTATTTTTATTGGTTCGACTTTAATGGATGTATTTGCTATTCCTGTATTGGTAAATATAAAAGAAAGCCTTACAGGGCATTTTTCTTATTTTAACTACACTTTCAAAGGAGAGGTGCTGGAACTTTATGCTGTGTGGGAAAATATAGGTTCTGTTACCTGCGATACATACTTTATGGTTAAAGCTTATGATTCTTTAAACACTTCCTTGGGCTATTTTTGGAGTGAAAAAGTAAATGCTCCTCCAGGTAAAGCAGCAAACTTCAAACTTTATGTTTTTATACCTAATTACAATGGAAGCATAACTTTGATACCGAGGTTGTATTATTGTAATGAAATAGAAGATTATTCTTCCTTGACTATTGAAAAATATAACTCTACCTTTATGCATCCTTTACCTTTAAACATAACCTATGAACTTTATCCGGATAAAATTGTGTTTTTATTTAATGAAAGCTTAAAAAAAGAGATTTATGTGGTACCAGTAAAACAGCCACCAGGATGGATCATACCTAGCACAGCTGCACCTGTCTTTTCAAAACAAGTAGCTGTATCCTATTACCGCCCTAAAAATTCTTATAAGAGTTTGAATTTTTACTTTACTGATGGGTATTCAGGAAGAGCTATTACAGTATATTTCAAAGATGAGTGGGAAAAAGAGAGCCTCTGGCAAAAATTATTATCTTTTTTAAAGAAGTTGTTTTAATTATGCATTATGAACATGCCAAAACAAATACAAGAGGGAAAAGCCGTTTTAGCTATTTATCCTGGAGAAATTAAAAAGTCAGATGTAGTTTTTTATAATCCTGAAATGCGCGAAAACCGAGATATCAGTGTGTTAGCAGTAAAAGCTTTTTCTTCTCAAACTAAACGAAAATTAAGAGTACTGGATGTAATGTCTGCCACAGGAGTAAGGGGTATAAGGTATGCATTAGAGGCAAAATCTGCTGTGAATGAAGTAATTTTTAATGATATAAATCCTTATGCCTATGAGCTTATTAAAAAAAACATAGCTCTAAACCGGTTGGAAACAAGTTATAAAATACATAAAAAAGAAGCTGGCTGTTTATTGCACGAATATAGGTTTTTGGGGGATGTGGTAGATTTAGATCCTTTTGGAACGCCTGCTCCTTATTTAGATGCTGCTGCAAGAAGCGTTAGCAACAAAGGACTTATCATGGTTACTTTTACTGACACTTCTGTGTTATCTGGAACTTATCCAAAAGTTGCGTTAAGAAGGTATGGTGTGAATATAACAAAAGGATTTAGACCACATCAAGAACTTGCATTGCGTGTTGCTTATGCTTCTTTGGCAAAATCATTGGCAAGATTTGATAAAGGTATGGTACCTCTGGTAGGGTATGTTTATAAACATTATGTGCGCATTGTTGCAGCAATAGACAAACATAAGGATGCAGCAACAAGGATCTACGATTATATAGGTACTAAAGAAATTAAGCTTTCTGATAAAATATATTTTGCCAAGGATGTGTGGGTGGGAAAGTTAGGTGATGCCGATTTTGTGAAAAAAATGCTGTCTTTTTGCTCTTCCTCTATTTCCCCAGAAGCATGTGTGCTTTTAAATATTCTAAAAGATGAATATGAATATAATTTTTATTATGATATTCCTTTTATTGCCAAGCATTATAGATTGAGATTAAAAAATGTAGAAAATTTGCTTAATCATTTTCCTGGGATCAGAGCACATTTCAAAAAAGATTATGTAATTGCCACTAATGCTTCTTTAGAAGATGTTATTTCTGCTTTGAAATACTGAATTTATCATAAATGTATGTGCTGGCGTAAAGGAAAGGAGTATCTAATACAGCGATTATTATTTTGGCTAAATAATGATAAAATATCATGTTTTGAAGAACATTAAAAGGAAGGATGCCGTAAAATGCAATTGTGATGAAAAGTAAGGTATCAAATAGCTGTGCAGTCCAAGTTGAAAGGTTGTTTCTTAGCCACATATATTTTCCTTTGGTTTTTGTTTTTAAGGCATGATAAAGATGTATGCTAATATGCTGGCTTACGATATAAGCTATTAAAGAACCAATCACGATGCGAGGAGTATATGAAAAAACCTGAGAAAATATTTCTGCTTGTGTTTGAGCAAATTCAGGATAGGGCAGTTTTGTGATAAAATATGTGACTACAACAACCAATATATTGAGTACAAAACCAGCGATTATGGCTTGTTTTGCTTCTTTTTTGCCAAATTTTTCTGATAGGAAATCGCTTATAAGAAAGGTTAAAGAGTATATTATAATGGCTGAAGGAATGATTGCAGGACCAACTTTTACCAATCTGAACGCAATTATGTTGGCAACTACTAAATATGTGGCTAATGCAGCAAAGAGAAAGGATTTTGATTTATAACGAGCTGAAAAATATGCAAATAAAACAACATTTCCAGCAATTATAGCAATCAATATTAAGCTGTACAGTATTAAATCATTCACCACAATTTTCACCTAAAATAACATAGCATAAGATATAGCCCCGCGCGGATTCGAACCGCGGTCGCAGGGTCCAAAGCCCTGCATGATTACCACTACACCACGGGGCTGCACTATTTTTACTATTTATTGTAATAAACTTAAAAAACTTTGCGATCAACAATAAAGTATGTTTAAAAGGCTTACGGCAAGAGTTTATAAAATAAAGAATAGCTATGCAACTGTTAGTAGAGTTAAGGGAGTAAATGTTTATGGAGAAAAAATATTTAAGAAAGGTAGTAAGGAGCTTAGAGTGTGGAATCCTAAAAAATCTAAAATAGCTGCAGCCATGATGAAAGGCATGCCCTTGAAATACATAGATCTATTGGAAAGATATGATGCAATGCTTTATTTAGGTATTGCTAATGGAACAACAGCATCTCATTTTTCAGACATAGCCAAAGAAGATGCACTTATTTATGGTGTAGAGTTAAGCCCACGAAGCATAATTGATCTCAGCATATTAATAGAGCAAGGCAGACGAAATATCGTTCCTATACTTGCTAATGCTTCTTACTGGGAGCATTATGCTCCATATGTTGAGCAAGCAGATATTTTGTATGTGGATATTGCTCAACCAAATCAAACAGATATTGCTTTGCTTAATGCAGATATTTTTTTAAAAGACCAAGGCTACTTATATTTAGCTATAAAAACTAGAAGCATTTCTATCACTAAAAAACCCATAGAAGTTATAAAAGATGAAATTTCTAAAATAAAACAGCATGGCTATAATATTGAATTTTGGACAAGGTTGGATCCTTTTGAAAAAGATCATGGCTTTGTTATTGCAAGAAAACAATAATCTAGTCTTTGAGATATAGTTTGTTGTGCTTTCCAACTCTTTCAACCTCTATGACATTACGATTTTTCAATTCTTCTATTATTCTGCTAACTTTTGCTTTAGAAAAACCTGTTAGCTTTACTACATCTTTTTGTTTGCATCCCTGACCTAATTCTTTAATTGCATCAATTACTTTTTTCTCATCTTCAACTAAAACCTCTATTATTTTTTCTTTTTGTTTTCTTCTAACTCTGATAAGAAGAAATATAAGTACAGCGATAACGCTTAAAATTCCTATAGCAATCATTGCCATAATGTTTTTATTAATATTGTGCTGTTGTGGTTGTTGTTGTGATTCAAAATAAGCCGAGAAAAGATATGTTTTACCTAATTCCGGCTTTTCAATAGTCCATATTATAACAAACCTTCTTCCTTTTTCGTCGCTTTCTATTTTGTAATTATCAGGTGTGACTGTTGCAAAAACATCACTGCTTGCAACTACACTGCCTTCTGGAAGAATTAACTTAACTTTTATTTCGTTAGTTGGGTAAATTACTGGAAGCTCGTAATTAAAATGATATAATCCTTGCTTTTGAAGGAGAAGGGATGTGTTAAACAGGAAAGTAACAGTAATGTTTTCATCTGCTGGTTTGTAGCACGATATTTCTGTACCGATCTTTTGATTTTTTATTTGGCAATTGGCTTCTTTTCCATTAATGTATGCTTTTAGATTGTTTATTTGACCTGTATAAAAATAAGAAATATTAGAGGTAGTTATGTCTTTAAATAATAAAGTTATGTTAGCAATAACTTGGTAATCTTTTTTTATATCAAAAGTTATTACTTCTTTTTCTATTGTTGTTGCATGAGTTAGAGGAATTAATAGCATTAATGCTACGAATATTTTAACAAAGGATTTCATATTATCACATTCTTATCACTATTCCTCCCATGCCTTGTGAAAACATTTTATGAACAAAATCAGAAATATTAATGAGAAGCTCTTGCATGTCTTTTAGCTCTAATTCATATCTTTCAGGAGATAACACTTCAATAGATGAGGGGGCATAATTGGTAATTATTCTTACCGCTTCCCCTAACCCATTTACTTCTATTACCGCTTCCCCAAAACAAGAATATAGATTTTTTATACCTTTTTCTTGGATGTTTGGCGGAGCATCTACCTCATCTACTTTATCTTCTATTTTTACCTCCTCTACTTTTACTCCTTTCTCATTCATTAAATTGTGAAGATGTTTATTCATCGCTTTTAGAGTTAGTTCTTTATCACTTGCCTGTACCTCAAAAAGCAGCCACATTTTTATTTTTTGCATAATGATAGTAAGTTAAAATATTTTTTTAAAAGTATGGCTTTACCCATCCAAAAAACTTTAAATAATTTGCACCATAATTTCTTAACTATATGGCTTCTAAACTTTATGATCTTTGGGTTTACGGCAAATTCTATAAAGGAAAGGGAAAAACTTACAAGATTGTTAGCCCTCACACTCAACAAGTATATGCTGAAATACAAGGACTTAATTCTGAAGAAATGAAGAAAGTTGTTGAGGAAGCACTAAAAGCTAAGCACAATATGCGTGAGCTTACTATTGCAGACAGAATCAAGTTTCTTAATAATTTTAAGAACGCACTGTCTTCTTACCGAAAAGAGATTATAGACGCATTGATGCATGAATCTGGAAAATCTATCCACTATGCAGAAGGAGAGTTTGATGCAACTCTTAAAAGATTTGAGTTCATAGAAAGAGAGGTTGAGCTTTTACATCCTGAAACGCTTGATGGAAATGCAGGATACGGAACCTCAGGAAAGTATGCAGTGGTGGTGAAAGAGCCAGCAGGCATAGTGCTTGCTATTGCTCCTTTTAATTATCCTTTGCTTACTTTGATGAATAAAGTAATACCTGCTTTGTTGGGAGGTAATGCAGTTATAGCAAAGCCATCAACTCAAACTTCTTTGTCTTCTTACTGGATTGGAAAAGCTTTTGAAGAGAGTGGTTTTCCTAAGGCAGGATTGCAAATAGTAGTTGGAGAAAATCAAGATGTTGAGAATATTTTGGTTGAGTCACCACACATACAAATGATAAGTTTTACAGGTTCTACTTATGTCGGGAAGGAAATAATTGCTAAAAAAGCAGGTATGAAGAAATTACATTTAGAACTTGGAGGTAAAGGAACAGCATTAGTTTTAGATGATAAAAATGTAGAACATTATGCTAAAGAAATAGCATCAGGAGCTTTTAAATTTTCAGGACAAAGATGTGACGCTCTCAGCAGAGTTATCATACCTAAGCAATATTGGGAAAAGTTAAAAAATGAGCTTTTAAAAGAAGTAAAGAACTGGAAATCAGATGGATTTGATGATCCTAACACCAAGATTGTACCTTTAATCAATAAAAAAGCATATTCAAAAGTAGAGGAACTTATGAATGATGCATTAGAAAAAGGTGCTAAAATAATTTATGAAGGAATGCGAGATCCTTCTAAAAATTTATTTGAACCAGTTATTTTAGAAAATGTAACTGAAAATATGAGAATATTTTGGGAAGAAGTATTTGGTCCTGTGTTGAGTGTGGTATTTGCAGAGGATGAGGAGGAAGCAATTTCTTTAGCTAAAAAGAACAATTACGGCTTAGATATGAGTATCTTTTCTCAAGATATTGCAAAGGCAGTTTCTATTGCACAACAAATGGGTGAAGGAGCTGTGACAATTAATGCTCATCCTTCTCATGCCATAGGCTATTTTCCTTTTGGAGGAAATAAAGATTCAGGAATGGGTAGAGAAGGAGTTAAATACAGCCTTATGGAAATGATTAATCTTAAAAGCATAGTTATAAAGAGGTGACAGCATGACAGATAAGAAAGAACATTCTCATAAAGAACATAAAGACCATGAAAAAAAGGAAAAAGAAGCAGAAGCTATCGAAATAGCAGTTTCAGGAAAAGTTTTAGCAGTAGCGGGAATAATTTTGGCGTTGATAGTAGGGTTTGTTATTGGTAAATATTATGCTTCACCAGGCAGTACTGATTCATCCGCACTTACTCCTACCATTTCTCCTGATGAAGCAGGCACTATTGCTAAAAATACTTTATTAGCTTACATGGTAGAATATTATAAAAGCATGGGCATGGATGTAGATCCATCAAGCTTAAATATTGAAGTTACAAAAGTAGAGAAGAATGATGGAGGTTTTTATGAGGTTTATTTAAAGATAGGAGGAAGAGAATATCCTGAACCGATTTATGTGACTTTTGATGGTAAAAGTGTGTTTTTCGGTAGAAGAGATGCTGTGAAAAGCTATAAGGTTCCAGAAGTAAATATTACCAAATCCGAGAAACCAAATGTTAGCATTAATGTAATGTCTTTTTGTCCATATGGAAACCAAGCAGAAAATGCATTAAAAGAAGTGATTGATCTTTTAGGTGATAAGGTTAATTTTGTACCTCATTACATCATTTACAAAGGTGAGAATCCTTATAACGAAGAAGATGGTGTTGAAATAAACGGAGAAAAGTATTGGTCTTTGCACGGAAATCCAGAACTTTATCAAGACATTAGAGAAAAAATTGTATATGACTTGTATGGTGCTAAAAAATGGATAGAATATGTGGTCAAGGTTAATGAAATGTGTAATACCGAGAATATAGATACTTGCTGGAAAGATGCTGCTGTGGCTGTAGGTATTGATCCAAATGTTATAGAGCAAGAGATGAATAAATCCTTTGAAAAGTATGTGATTGAAGAATATGAGGCAACAGCAGCACAAGGTATAAGCGGATCTCCTACTATTTTGATAAACGACTATACTTATAAGAAAGCAAGGACTCCTGAAATGTTTAAACAAGCAATTTGTGATGCGTTCCTTCAACCTCCAGAAGAATGTGGTAGTGAGTTAAGCAGTGATGAAGAAGCAGTCCAAGGATCTTGTGGTTAAGATGGGCAAGAATATTGTTAAAGCACATGCAGAAGGAGATCCCAACATAGGATTGTATGGCGTAGCCACAGATTTTTTCTTTTTTCACTCTTCTTCTTTTAATGTAGATCCTATAAAAGTATTGGAAGTAGAGCACACACTTTCTTTTACTATTGATGAAATGCCATTTATCGGTATGTTTGTTGTGGCTAACACCCACGGCATAATCCTGCCTTATATGATAAAAAATAAAGAGCTTAACCTTCTCAAAAATTTTTTGAGAGAAACAGGCAATAATGACATGAATATTCATATACTTAAATGGAAAGAAAATGCGTTAGGCAATTTAATGCTGTGTAATGATTATGGTTGTGTGATAAGCTCTTCTTTAGATCAGTTCAAAAAAACAATTCAAGATGTATTAGGTGTGGAAGAGGTAGAACAAGGCACTATTATGGGTGCGGGTGTGGTTGGTAGTCTGGGTTATGCTACTAACTCGGGCTTTATCATTAGTGCTTATGCAGAAGAGGAAGAATATCAACATATTAAAGAAATTTTAAAAGTTGAAGGTGATATAGGTACTGTTAATTATGGATCGCCTTTTGTTGCTTCTGGCATAATTGCTAATACCAAAGGAGCAATGGTTGGTGAAAACAGCACTTCTATAGAAATAGGAAGAATTGCTGAAAGTTTGAATTTGTTATGAGGTGAGATGTTATGCAGGACAAAGATGCACAGGCATTATTATATGAATATGAGATTTTGGAAAAGAAATTTGAAGAACTTACTATGTTAAGAGAAAATCTTAAAGCTGTTTTTAAAGAATATAGAGCTGTAAAGCACAGCTTAAAAGAATTAATAAATAAAAAAAGCAATGAAGTTCTTCTTCCGCTCGGCGGAGGATATTATGTTAAAACCACTGTTAGTTCAGATGAAAATATTTTTGTAAGCATAGGTGGAGGTATTGTTGTAGAAAAGAAATTTGAAGATGCGCTAAAAAAAGTGGAGGAGGAAGAACTTAAAGTTAAAGAAGAGATTAAAAAAATAGATGAAGAAAGAAAGAAAATAAAAAAACAATTAAAATCTTTGGCTGGTTTGTTCAGCTAATTTTTTTATGGCAGAACCACCAGTCAAAGCATTCTATTTCTCCTTTTTCTGCTGCTTTTAACCTTTCTTCTTTTTCTTGTACTGAAGTTGCAGGAGGTATTATTGCATGATCTCCTACTAGCTCGTTTTCAGGCCATTTGTGTGGCAATGCTACTCCGTGCTTATCTATGGTTTGAAGTCCTTTTATCATTCTTAAAATTTCATCAATGTTCCTACCAAGCTCTAAAGGATAGTACAATATTGCTCTTATGATGCCTTTGTTATCAACAATAAAAACAGCTCTTACTGTGTTTGTTTTGCTTGCAGTTTCTTGCAACATCCCTAATTTTTTAGCAACATCGCCTTTCGGATCTGCAATAATAGGGAATTCTATTTTTACATTTAATTTTTCTTCAATCCATTCTTCCCATTTGATGTGTGCAAATACTTGATCTATAGATAAACCTAAAAGCTCTGTGTTGAGTTCTTTAAATTTTTCATATCTTTGCTGAAATGCTACAAACTCAGTGGTACATACTGGAGTAAAATCTGCTGGATGGCTAAATAACACCAACCACTTACCTTTATAATCTTCAGGCAGTTTTTTAACACCTTTCGTTGTCACTACTTCCATTTCAGGCAATTTTTCACCTATTAACGGCATATTTCTGCATTCTTCCATTTTTCTCACCTCATGATTTTACAGCATAATAGCATCTTTTAGGACTATAAACGATACCTTCTTTTTGAAGTTGTTTTATTATTTTGCTGACTTCTTTGCTATCCCATCCTAGAATTTTAGCAACATCCCCTGTTTTTACCTCTTTACCTGCTTTTTTCATAGCTTCAATTACTGCCTTTTTCTTTTCATCCATGGGCTCACCTTTTTATGGGTTATATTTATTTTATTTTTAAATATGGTCCGAAAATTTTAAAAATATTTCCGTATACATAATAAATATGGTTCGAATATCGGACAAAGATTTAATTAAGGATCTCAAACGGAATTCAAGAATACCTTACACCGAATTAGCTAAAAAATATGCAGTAAGTGAGGGTGCAATAAGAAAAAGAATAGCTAAACTAATAAAGCAAGGCATTATTAGAAAGTTCACTGTTGATGTTGATCCTAAAAAATTAGGTTATGAAATTGAGGCTTTAATTGGTATTGATACAGCGCCCGATAAGTTAGTAGAAGTATTGGATTATTTAAAGCAACAGGAAGAGATTGAGGAACTTTATACTTCAACAGGCGACCACATGATCATGCTTAAAATATGCTTTAAAGATAATTCTGAACTTATAGATTATGTAAAACATTTAGAAAATACTCCAGGCATAACACGTGTATGTCCTGCTATAATATTAAATCGTGTAAAATAATGTAATACATTTGTTTTACCACAAACCCACTAAATGAAATGGACTGAGTATTCAAATAACCTTTTAAAAATTCATTATTATGTTTGTCTTATGGATGTTGAAAGAATAGCCAGGCTTGCGCGAGTAGCTTTAAGCCCCGAAGAAATAAGCAAATTTTCAAAAGACATGAAAGAAGTTCTTAATATGTTCAGGGTTTTGGATGATGTGGATGTCTCTGATACGCCCATAACTATGCATCCTGTGGAAGTAGTAAATATTGTTAGGCCTGATAAGGCAGGAAAAAGCCTTTCTAAAGCAGAAATATTTTCCAATGAAAAAAATGAAGAGGATGGCTATTTCAAAGGACCAAAGACTTTAGAGTGAGATTATGGGTGCATTAGATAAATTAGAGGAAAAAAAAGATCCTGAAGAATTAATTACTAAAACTTATTCTGATGCTCAACATTTTGATGAAAAGCACAACTTCATGCTTACTTTTAACTCTTTACCTTCTAATTACGAAAATTTCAGTGGTTTAGTCGTAAGCATAAAAGATTGTTTTACAACTTCTGGTTTGCGAACCACAGCAGGAAGCAAAATATTAGAAGATTATGTTCCTGTATTTGATGCTACTTTGGTTAAAAGGTTGAAAGCATCCGGTGCTTATATTTTAGGTAAAACTGCAATGGACGAATTTGGATTTGGAACTTTTTCATTGAATTGTGCTTTTAAAATTCCTAAAAATGCATTGGATAAAAAAAGAGTGGCAGGCGGATCTAGCGGTGGTGCTGGTGTTGCAACTCAGCTTTTAAAAGAACATCCTCATGTTGCTATTGCAGAAAGCACAGGAGGCAGTATTTCCAATCCTGCTGCATTTAATGGAGTGTTCAGCTTAACCCCTACTTATGGCATGATTTCTAGATACGGGCTTATTGATTATGCAAATACCTTAGACAAACCCGGCGTAATAGCTTCATCTCTAAAAGATGTGGCATATGTTATGGATGTTCTTAAAGGAAAGGATGTTAAGGATCCTACTTCTTTGAATTATGAAAAAAGTTTTATGGAAGCGTTGTCTAATAACTCTGTTAAAAAGATCGGTGTTCTAAGTTCTTATGTTTCTAAAGTGGATGATAAAAAAATACTTTCTTCTTTTCATGATTTTGTGGACTTTTTAAACAAAGAAGATTATGATGTGGAGGAAGTGTCTTTAACTCTAACGGATGCAGCGTTAGCTTCCTATTACATTATTGCAACTGCTGAAGCTTCCACTAATTTAGCGAAATATTGCGGAATGCGCTATGGTAAAGAAGGAGATCCCGAAGGAAAACACTTTGATGAGTATTTTAGCGAGATAAGGGGAAAATATTTTGGAGAGGAGGTGAAAAGAAGAATTATCTTAGGAAGTTTTGTTAGAATGGCAGGATATAGAGATGCTTATTATTTAAAAGCATTGAAGGTTAGAACCAAAGTAATAGAAGAATTTAAATCGCTCTTTACAAAATATGATGTGTTAATTGCTCCAACTATGCCAATTCTTCCTCCTAAAATTAATGATGCAGAAAAGCTAAAACCTCACGAAATCTATGCTTTGGATGTGCTAACTGTTCCTGTAAACTTAGCAGGCATTCCTCATATCAATATTCCTGTAAAAACTAATTCTTCATTACCTGCTGGTGTGCATTTGATAGGCAATCATTTGCAAGATGCTGAACTTGTTAGCTTTGGCTATTGGGTTGAACAACACTATAAGGGGATTTTTCAATGACTTCTGAATTAGCCATACCTTTTGAAATTAAAGTACAGCTTAAAAAAAAGAAATACGGCATAGCAGGACAGCAAGGAGCTGTTCAAATATGCAGTTGGACTAAAAAAGCTTTGAAAAAAGAGGCTGTATGCTATAAGAATAAGTTTTACGGCATAGATACGCATAGATGTGCAGAAGTTACTCCTCTTGCTATGTTGTGTTCACAAAACTGCATTTTTTGTTGGAGACCTATGGAATTTATGAAGTTTAAAGAGCCTTCTCGAGAAGAAGTTGATCCTCCTGAAAAACTCATAGAATCTCTTTTAAAAGAAAGAAAAAAGCTGTTGTCCGGTTTTAAAGGTAATGAGGCAGTGGATGAAGCACTTTTAAAAGAAGCACAGCATCCTACTCACTGGGCCATTTCATTATCCGGAGAGCCTACTCTTTATCCTAGATTGGCTGAAATGATTAAACTATTGAAAGAAAAATATGGTGCAGAAACCGTTTTTGTAGTAAGCAACGGCATGCATCCAGAAAGGTTTCGAGAGATGTATGAGCTTCGCAATGCAATGCCGTCTCAAATTTACATTTCTATTGATGCACCTACTAAGGAGCTTTTTAAAAAAATAAATAGAAGCGTATACGAGGATGGTTGGGAAAGGCTCCATAAAACTTTGGAAATTTTAAGCAAACTTCCTGTGAGAAAAGTGGCAAGATTAACACTTATTAAAGGACTGAACGATTCTCCTCATCATATGAAAGATTTTGCTGATTTGTTTGTAAAAGGAAATTTTGATTTTATAGAAATTAAGGCATATATGTGGCTAGGATATTCACGAAGGCGCTTAAAGATGGAAAACATGCCCACTCATGAAGAAGTTAGAGAATATGCTCGCAAACTTCTTCATTACTTACCTCATCACAAATTTGAAGATGAAGTTAAAATGTCAAGAATAGTACTTATAAAAAATCAACATTCTCCTTTCCCTACTTTGTTAAGGGAAAGATCTCCTTCTTTGGCAGGCATACCTTACGATAAAGCCTAATGTTTTTGTTTAAGAAGCTCTAACAAATAAAGGTAGTGGTCTTTTATTTTTTTGGTAGAGGTATGGAGCTTTTTAGCTAATTCTTGCATTTCTTCTTTTATTGCTGTTCTTTCTTCTTTTCTTTCTTTCATTAGCTTTATTTTTAAAGGGTACTGATATCGGGTAAATCCAGGATATTTTTTCTTTTTTGCAACAGCAACACCGCCTACTGCCAAAGCCTGTGCATATACTAAAAATCTCCAATATTGTCTTTTCATTATTCTTTTTCTAAACAAATCTCCACGAGCTAAATAGTAATATGCTAAAGCAACATCATCTGCATCTTTGTATTCGATGCTTATATTCTCTCTAATCCATTCAAACAGCATATCAAAATCAACATTTAATTGAGAAGCCACAAACATTGCATTTTTGAAACTAGTTGTTTTAAAAATCACAGGCAAAACTTCAAATATTTCTTTATCATATTCTCTATACCCTAGTATTTCCAGCGCCTCTTCATATGTGATTTTTTTCTTGCTTTGTGCAAGTATTTGAAGATCGTTTATAGCACCTCTTACATCACCATTGGCTTTTTCAGCGATGAATTTCAGTGCTTTATCATCTATCTCTAACCCTTCCCTCATCGCAATATATTTTAATCTAAGGTATATCTCGCGTGCAGGAACTTTGTTATATTTTACTAACTCGCAGTATGGAAGAAGTGGTCTTAACTTATTGGTGTATGCATCATTTGCAGTAAGCACCACAGGATATTTGGATTGCTTGATGAACCTTGCTATTTCTTGAATTGCTCCTCTTTCTTCCAACCCACCTATGCCATCAACTTCATCAAACAAAATGACATGATTCGGAAGGAATAAAGTTCTTTGTTTTCCGATACCAGATGCCATTTCTCTAATTTTTTCAACATCTCTTATGTCTGAGGCGTTGGTTTCTATGACCTGCATATGTAGTATGCGGGCAGCCAAATAAACGCTTAATGTTTTACCTGTTCCTGGTGGTCCGTAAAGTAAAAGTGCTTTGCCTTGCTTAGGGTGTTTTAACCATTCTATTACTTTCATAAGCTGTTTTTTATTTCCTAAAAATTCATCTATGCTTTTTGGAGCATATTTTATATACCATAATTCCATAAATCTTTCCTCTCAACCTATTAATTTAAAATTTACCATTCTTTTTTGAAGATATTATGCATATCTTCCTCAAATTCTTCTTTATCAACTAATTCTAGCATGAGATGCTTCACTTCATAATCTTTTATTTTAGCTATTTTATCTGCCTTAGCCAATAAGTAAGGATATCCTAAATAAAGAGCATCATTACTTATAGGTATTAATGTTTGATAAATGCTGGCGGGATTATAGTGGTATGGAATTTCCATTCTGTATATTCTGCCCCGTGGGTGAAGCTTTACTGCATGAATGTATACAGGATGACTGCTTTCTTTTCCTTTAGCAATGAAATCATAGTACCAATGTGGGCTATGGGGTTGAATACTTGAAATCTCGTGCAGTATGTTTAAGCCCCTGTTACTTAAAATAGAAGAATTCTTAACCACCCCTATTACAGGGTATTTGCTGTCTAAAATGTGTTGAGCTATTTCTTCTTCTCCTGTAATGTGCATGGCTAAGCTTCCATCTTTTAAAATCATGGCAGGATTATAGTCTTTCATTATCTTTTCAATCATTTTCCATTCCAAAAATCTTCTTAATACAGCTGCTACAGTAGATGGTTGTGCTTTAAATGCTGTTCCTGTAATGCTTGGATCATATGCATTCATTTTTATTTCATTTAATCCTAGATCCTCGCCACTGAATAGAAACGCTTTTGCATCATATGTTATTTCTGATTCTAGGCGAGGAACCACACCAACTATGTATGTAGAAGTAATTACTTTGGATTCGCTGACTGCACTTATTCTTATAAGCTCTATGGCTTTACCACTACTTTCTGCAATGGTTTTATTGCTACCATCTACTGCCCATATATTTTTTGAATCTTGTGAAACCCCTTCTTTCAATATTCTAAAATTTTCTTTTTCTATTTTTTTAATATCATACGCATCCTTTTTTCTAAGCACAGGATAAACGCTATCCGTTTTGGGTAAAGTATAAAGAAATTCTTTGATTATTTTGAAATTCATTTTACAACCACCACATATCCTTCTAATTGTGAAAGAACATATACGCTTATATTTGCATATTCTATATAGGACTCATTTTCATAAATTGGCTTTTCATTGATCTTGTTAAAATCTATGCTGTATGCAACAAAAGAACACCGCGGATATCTTAACGGCCTTATGTCTTCTGCATTAAACGCATCTTTATAGCTTTTTATTTTTTCATAGCAATCGGGCGGTAAGATGTCTTGGAGAGCGTAGGAGGGATTAGTATCATTTATTCTTAAAGGAGGTACGCTAAGATTAGATTTTAACTCCTCACAAATATCTTTATTTTTAACTATTTTAAATTCATTTAGTTTAACTCCTTTAAGCATGCCTTTTATTTTAGCTATTTTACTATCTCTAACCTTTCCTGCTAAATATAGGTCTTCATCATCATTTATGATTTTAAGCATGCCGTAATTTAAATCAATATAGCTTGTAAGAATTTTGACCTTAGTTTCTTTTACAAGTATGGGATCAGTAGAACTGAACATTCCGTAAAAAGTATCGTTTTGTTGTGTGGTTATGTTTATTACCACACACCCTTTTTTATTATTTATTTCATACACACCATACCACACACCTTTTAGATTTAATGCTTTTTCTTTTGAATAGCCGAGAGTATGAGATACCTCTTCTTGCCTTAATCCGTAGAATATAATAAGGCATAGCAAAATTATTATAGAGAAAGATAAAAGAAGTACTCGGGCATTGATGCTATCACCTTGTGATCTGTTGTTCTTTCATAAATAAATATAGTTCTTTTGCCTTTTTATTTTTTTCGAAGTGTTCTCTTATAGGCGAGATCATTTCATTTAGCTCTTTTGCTAACGCCTCTTTTAAATCCAAAGGATGCACCTCTCCTTTTTTATATGCTCGCTCCATCTCTTCGTAGCTTTTAAATTCAACATTACCTCCAAATTTAGCAGGTCTTTCAACTATTACTTCTTGCTTAACTCTGAATATGATTTCTTTGAAATACTGCAAGATAGGGTTGTCCTCTACTTGCTTTGGAGGAGTATATGCTTTTCTTAACTTTCTTCTTATATCTTCATAGCTATCATGTACGAAGATAGCTGTATCGGGTTTTGATTTGCTCATTTTAGAGGTTATAAGCACATCCTTCCTTGCATCCTCATCCATTTGCTGAGGCTTTACTGGCCCTTGCAAACCCATTAGCAGGTTGTGATGCACCGCTACTGGCTTCTTCCAGTCAAGCTTTTCCGCTATTTCCCTTGCAAGCATGTTAACCTTTCTTTGATCCAAGCCAAGCTGACAGATATCAACATCCATATAGAAGATATCTGCTGCCTGCATGGAAGGATAAAAAACAACAGCAGTCTGATTATCTAAGCTCTCGCCCCTTCCTGCAATTGTTAAGGCTCTTAGCGTTCTTCTTAAAGTATGATTCCTTGCTATAGTAAGCACTTTTTTCCAGTATTCTTCATCACTTATGAAATCTTTATGCCAGTGCACCCTTACCTTGCTCATATCAGCAAGCTTTGATGCTTTCCATACTTCTAAAAAGTATTCTCCTGCCTTTCTTATTACTTCTAAATTACCTCCAAACTTGTTATTGATCCAAGCAAAGCTGTCTGCTAAAAGCAAATGAAATTCTATACCTGCTTTTTGCATTTCTCTTATTAGCAAGGGCCTATAAATACCCACAGGAATGTGTGCTAAACCACTCGGCTCAAAACCATCATAAGCTTTAGGCTTATTTTTTGTTTCAAACAGCTGTCTGAGCTCTTGCTCAGTAATGATTTCATAAGCAAAACCTTTGATGATACTTATCCTTTCCTCCACATCCATATTAGTGATTATTGGACTTAACTTTTAAATTAGTGATCTTTTAGCTTTTAATTTAAAAATCTTTATATAACCTTATCCATAAATTACATATGAGCCAAAAATCATTAATCCTTTTGTTTACAGTATTAGCTTGCTTTTTTCCTTCTTTTGCTTATTCTTTAAACATTCCTCTAACAGTAACAGATTATGCTGATACAAACAGAGTAGAGGAACCAGTTCTTACAGGCATGCCTATAGCAGAACATGAAAACATCTACTCTTCTCAACAACTTATCCTTACCGATTCTCAAGGTAATCCTCTACCTGCACAATTTACCATACTTTCACGATGGAATGCAACTATAAACGATTCTTCAGCACCTATTAAATGGGTGCTGATAGATACTCAACTCTCCTTACAACCAAACGAAACAAAAGTCCTTTACTTAAAAAACACCTCACAGCCTTACGACTTCCCAACAAACCTCACTATACAAAACCTCACAGATCAAATCATAGTTACAACAGGGAAAGCAAAATTCATCATCTCAAAGCAGTACTTCAACTTATTCGATCAAGTATATGTTGATACTGATGGAAACGGCATATATGAAACCAAAATAATAGATCAAAATGGCAGTAATGGACTTGTTTTAGTAGATAATAACTCTATACCTTACTATACAACCTTAGAACCGCCAGAGCTTATAGAAATAGAGGAACAAAACAAGTTAAGAGCAGTTATAAGGATAAGAGGGGTATTTAAAAACAAAGATGGTAAATATTTTGCTCCTTCTCTCTGCCATACAGAAAAATATCCAAGATTTTGTCAAATTCAATTCTATCCTCATTCTTTCTTTTATTACAATGCAAGAATCTACTTTTATAACAACAAAGATTATGTTAAAGTATTTTTAACTATAGAAAATAATGGAGCTAATGGCAGAACCAATCCGGAGCAGTATTATGCCCCTGTACAAATGGTTTATTTAGATTCCTTGGCTCTCTACTTAAACCACACATTATCCCAACCAATTATCTCATCTTACAATCTCTCTCCTACTACTTTATCTTCCTCAGAAATCATAACCATCTATCAAGGCTGGAAAAACAACCTAACAGATTCTATTAAAGACACATTAGAACCTTTATTCTCAAAAGGCATCTACTACCAAATCAATCAATCCAACAGAATAATAGCAGAAGGAAAAACCCATCCCGGTTACATACAAATGGATCAAAACAACAAACACTTAGCCTTTGCACAAAGATTCTTCTGGCAGAACTTTCCTAAGAAATTAACGGCTAACACCTCTCATCTCGTCTTAGGCTTCTGGCCCTCAGAAGGATATTATCCTTATTGTGATAATGCTTCTTTCCCCGATATGCCTGCATACTGCTTACTTGCAGGCTATGATGCTAACCTTTATTTATTTGATGCAGGAAGACACAAAACCTATGAATTCTTTTTGGGCTTTGGTAATACTTCTGCCTCTTATCTTTCCAAAGCAATAAAAAATCCGTTAATGCTTCTAGCTCCTCCGGCTTATTATGCTGAAACAAAAGCTCTTGGTATGATTGCTCCTGCTGGCTTAACCTCTCAAAATCCTGAAATAAACGAGGCTATGCAGCGTTATGATAGACTGCAAACTTCTTTGGTCTATTCAGAAGACTCGGATAACGGGTGGACGATACTAAACATCAAAACAGCTAATCCCCCACACTGGGAATTTACAAGACAAAACAGATTTTGGGGATGGATGAATTTTGGTGATTTGTTGTGGTCTGGACAAGCCCCTTCAGCCTTACACTACGATTGGACTCAAAACCTGCTTATCCATTATTTAAGAACTGGTAAACGCAAGCTGTTTGATGCAGGAGTTGAGATGGCAAAGCATAGATATGATGTAGATCAGTATCATGGCGAGAGAACTGATGATGATATGAATCATAAATATACCAACGGATTTCAATTTTATGAATCTTCTAGCCATAATAACCCCGCTATTAGTACTTATAGTATTTCACGAATATCTAAAAGATCACACACATGGAATGGCGGTTTATTACTTTATTACTTGCTTACAGGAGATAAATTAGCTTATGAAGCAGCAGAGGAAAATATTAAAGCATTACTTAATTCTTATGCTCCCGACGGGATTTATAGAGCCGATAAACCTAGTTGTGTGGATGAATATGCAGAGATAAGACATGAAGGCTGGTCTATAGTGAATCTTATAAACTTTTACAGAGTTACAGGAGATCCTTATTATTTAGAAATTGCAAAAAACATAACTAAAAATAAATTGCTTTATTCTGAGCAGCAGCAAGGAGGTAAAGGATATTGGGGTGTTTCAAGCTCTAATTGTGCTAACCAATCAAATATATTGGGTTGTGGTTTATGTGCAGAATATCAGTGGAGTACAATGTATGTTTATGTTTTAGAAGCAATAATTAATTCACATTATGAGACAAATGATACTGAAATAAAAGATTTGATATTAAGAATGTGTAATTTTTCACAAAATATTTTAATTCAGGGAGGTATTTATGATGAGAATGGGAATTATCTGCCTTTACAGACAAATTATAAGCAAAATGTTTTTAATCCTTCAACAGGGGAGCCCGTAAAAACACTTTGGTTTGCAGATTTGTTTTCTTATTGTTATCATTTAACAAATAATGAATCATATTTAAATTTTGCGAAGAATCTTTTCAAAGACGGCGTATTTTATTATGCTCAGACAGGAAGTGAATATATTAACCCTTCTGTGAGATCAAAGATAAGCTATATTGAAGGCATGTTTTCTAATTCTCACACCAAAGTCCATGGATGGATAGGAAGAACGAACCTACTTTACCTTTATACGGAGTGGATACTGCAACAAGGAGATTTAATGTTTTTGATCTCTAATACTTTACCTAACGGCATGATAATGCTTCCTTATTCCTATGTTATTTCAGTGGTAGGAGGCTCTCCTCCTTACTACTTTTCCATAATTCAAGGCTCATTACCTTATGGCTTAACATTAAATCAAACTACGGGAGAGATTGAAGGCATACCTGGACAAGAAGGAATCTTTACTTTTACTATACAAGTACAAGATTCTGACCAAAACATAATCTCTAAAACTTTTACATTACAAATAAAACCAAACTCAAACACACCCCAGATCCTTAATATACAAAATAATTCTATATTATCCGAGACATTAGATCCAATTATTTATTTTAGCAATTCAAACAACTGCCATCTTTATTTAAACAACACTTATAATCAAACTATAAAAAACAATAA
>JAADEF010000034.1 GCA_013153555.1 Candidatus Nanohalarchaeota archaeon
CAGTAGGGTTATTTCATGGAATATGCATATAAGAAACTTAACATACCCGCCACTGCAACAATTCTTGACCCGTTTTTAGGATCCGGAACTACTTGTGTATATGCAAAAGAACAAGGAAATCCATGTTATGGCAGAGATGTTAATGAAGTTGCACTTTTAGCTTCACGCGTCAAAACTTATGACTATGAAATAACCCTACTGAAAGAAAGTCTCAAAAAAATATATGAAGCATATCCTAAAATCACAATCAACAAAGATTTATTAAAAAAATATCCGGACATTGTTAGAAAAGCATTTCCTCTCCCAGTATTAATGGATCTGTTAAAATTTAAAAACGCAATTGAAACAGCCATTGAAAAACAAAAATATAAAGAGTTCTTTATATTGGCTTTAATGAACACCTCAACTATTTGCACTTATGCAGAAAAGCACGGAGGTAGTATTCGCATAAATAAGCACAGAAAATTTCCTCCTGTGAAAATAAAGTTTAAGCAAATAGCTAAAAAAATGATAAGTGATTTAGAAAAAGTTAAGTTCAAAGGCAGTGAAGCTCAAATAGATATAAGAAAAGAAGATGCAAGATTTATGAAATCCGTTCCTGACGAAGAAGTGAATTTTATCATTACCTCCCCTCCTTACCTCAACAAAATAGAATACACCAATGTTTATGCTATAGAGCAATACTTATTCATTTCTCCACAATACTCTAAACCAGCAGTAAGGTCTTTCATAGGAGAGACTTTAAAAAAAGAGGTGGAAGATGTCTTTAAAGGCAGATATGCTCTAAACACCATTGCCAAAGCATACTTCAAAGATATGAAGCAAGTTGTAAAGGAAATGGCTCGCGTGTTGGTTCCAAATGGAAAAGGAGCAGTGGTCATAGGTCAAGGCTGCTTTCCTGATGGGGTAATAAAAAGTGATGAACTCCTCGCAGAACTAATGGAAGAAGAAGGGTTAGAAGTTTTTGAAATTGAGGTAGGAAATGAAAGATGGTGTATGCGCAACAGAACTCGTAAAGTAGGAATTATGCAAGAAAATGTTATATGGTTTAAAAAGGTGAAATCATAGCAAACATTCAAATAGTTAAAAAAATAGTTAAAGTTCTGAGGAATCAGCCAGGTGGTCTATGGATAAGAGAAATTGCAAGGCAAACAAATGAACATCCTGAAACAATAAGAAGAGTAATTGCCAAATACCCTCAACTATTTGAAGAATATGCTGACCTCACCTCTTATGGCATTAATCTTAAATTCATAAGGCTTAAAAAAGATTATGCTAAATACTACGCATCTTTGTTATCACGTGAGGCGTTAAATAATGCTAACGATTGACGGTAGTGTGGGAGAAGGAGGAGGGCAAATTCTTAGAACTACTGCTTCATTGGCAGCCATTCTACAAAAAGATGTTAAGATAATAAATGTGAGAGCTAAACGCAATCCTCCTGGACTAAAAGCTCAACATTTGCATGCATTAAAAGCTTTAGAATATTTCGGTATAGAAATAAAAGCAGAACTTGGAAGTAAAGAAGTAATTATCAAAGGAAGCAAATTAAGTTTAAACAAGGTTCCTAAAATCATAAAAATAAATATAGGAACTGCTGGATCAACAAATTTAGTGGCGCAAACATTAATGCCTGTACTTGCGTATTACAATGTAAAACATAAAGTCTCAATTAAAGGAGGTACGGATGTAATACATGCGCCTTCTTCTTTATGGATGAAAAAAGTTTATATACCGTATTTAAGTAAAACATTTGGCATAGAATTTCAATATGATGTATTACGCAAAGGTTATTATCCTAAGGGGGGAGGAGAGATAAGCATAGAGCTTAAAAATGCTTCATGGCAGTATGATAAAATGAAGTATGAAGAAGCAGAACATTACCAAGCAATGTGTGAGCATACGCATAAGCTGAAAAAAGTTTGTGAAAAACATAAAACTTTATTAATACAAGAACTGCCAAATATCATTTACGAAAGTAAAGAAGTTAATGCTCTAAGCGAGGGTGTAAACGGCATAATAATGCTGAACCAAGGCATAGGTGTGGATTGGGTAGGAGAGAAAGCAAAACCTTTAGAATATATTCTTAAAGAAAGGTTAGATGAGCTTCGTAAAATGCAACATCTCCGCAACCCTTACAACAAATGGCTCTGCGATCAGGCAATGATATGGTTTGCGGTTTATGCAGTAAAAACAAACTCCTCCTTAGAATTTCCAAAATGCACAACCTACAGCATGCACGCAAAAACCAATAGATGGGTTATTGAGGGGGTTTTAAGATTTGGATAATTCTTCTATAAACATTTCTTCTCCTAGCTCTTTAGAACCTTCTTTAAAAGTTTTTACTTCATTTATTAACTCTTTAACAGTATTCATAATATTAACGATGTTACGTCTCATTATTTTTGTATCTCCTGATTGTTTAATAATCTCGAGTTTATTAATTAGATCTCTTAAACCACCACTTCCATTTAAATAATCAGACAATACCTTATTACGCTTTAGATAACTAATAACTTCATTAATACCTCGAATCATATCTCCTAAAGGCTTCTCACCTTCAATAGTATGATAAAGCAAAGCATGTAAATGTTCTAAAGAAGATAATAAAGTATCATATTTGGTCGACTCTTTAATATAAGCTTCAGCTGCTTTAAATTGATGTTGAGTTCTATGACTCTGCTTCCATAAATAATTAATATATGCAACATAAGATCCTACAAGCATAGACAAAGTACCTGTAACTAAACCAGTAGAATAATCATATAAAGAAACGATAGTAGTTAAAAAAACAGACATTAAAATCACAGAAATGACGAATCGTTTATTCATCATACGTTTTAAGGAAGTTACTACGTCTCCCTCAAATCTCAAAAGATGAATTACTGCCCCTATAGCCAAAACAGTTATAAAAATAACAGGTGATATGCCAAAAGGCCCTAATGAATAAATATTTATAAATTCAAAAAAGCTATCAAATAGTTGTTCAATAAATTTATTTCTCTCGCCAACAACATACCCACCTATAAACAAGAAAACCATTAAAGGTGCATGGGCGAGGAGCGTTTGGAAGTAGCTGCCTCCAAATGCATAACCCCATTCTTCAAGTCTTTTTTTGTAGTGATGAGATAAACCTAAAAGCACCAAAGCAGCAAAGAAAAGCATTATGGAAAGTGCAGTGTAATTCGCAGTAAGTTGAGCTATTGCTAAGTTAATAGGTGAAAATAAAGCAATTAAAGCGATCATCAAAGAAAGAATTCTAGAAACATTTTCTCTCACAATCCTAATCTCTGAAAGAATTCCATCAACTAAGAAAAATATAAACAAGAATGGTGCGAGAAGATATTTAATCATAGCAATCCATTTACCGCTCGTCCAGTAACTGCTTTCAAACATATTTAAACAATCAACATAATCACTTGTACTTTGAGGAGGGGTATTCATATCACAAACAGCATAAGCATTAGAAACATAAAAAGCCATAAACATTCCAAATAAAACCAATAAAAACAAGTGCTTTCTATTGAAATATTTGAATTTCATTCCTCACACACCCCTAAATGCCATTACTATGATAAGTATATTAATTATTTAGCATCCGAGCCTATATATAAATTTGTTCACCATCTAATTTTATGACGAGCAAAACATAAAACTAAAAAATTAAATAACTCGCATCACCTTTCAATTAAGAAAGAAAATCCATATCTTAGTGTCAATCATATAATTGCGAACAGAGAGGTGTAGCTCCTGCTATTAATATGGGAGCGTTAGCGAGCATCTAGGGTATCACGCGAAGCGATGATACCCTTTTTAGGGTGCAGGGAAGAATTTCCCGCCATGCTCCGGCCGGGATTTGAACCCGGGGCTGTGGCTCGAGAGGCCACGATGTTTGCCGGACTACACCACCGGAGCACACAATTAAAATTTTTTATACGGTATGACTTTAAAAAAATTACGCATCTGCATTACAAGAAATTAAAAATCTGTTATATCTTTCCTTGTACCACGCACTTTTATTAATGGTGGATTGCCAAATAAATCATCAAAATACCTTAATATTTCTTCTCCTTCCGATATTTTAGGAAAGTATAAATTTATCGCATAGCACACTTTTCCATTTTTAGAAACTAACTGATAAGTTAAGATGGTTTCAAGAGGCTCATTTTTCTCTTCAGAAGTTGCAGATAACAAAACATATTTTTCTTGATAATAAAGACCTCTGCCAGAGACAATTATCTTTCTAAATCCTGATGATCTTAGCTTCTCTTTTATCTTTCTTAAATAAAAATTTAGATCATCGCGAGGAACATAAGCTATATAATCTAAAGAAGAGAGTAAAGGTGAAAAAGTTTGTACTTTATAAAAAGACGAAATATCTGAGCGAGTTTCATTACCTAATTCATAAATAACCGCTCACCTTACCACATCAATAGGTATAACTTCCTTTTCAAATTCCAATTTAGCAATAACAATAGGATCATATATGTCTTTTATTTTAATTAGTGGTGGTGCGCCCATGGAAATCTGTAATGCTCGCGCACTTATTATCCTGGCTTTCTCATATTTAGTATAAGGCATGCTCATATACATCCCTCTTTCACAGCTATTTAATTATACCTCATAAATTTTAAAAGATTTTTTAATTAAAACAATAAACAAATTCGCATAACAAATAAAAAAAGTAAAATTTTAAATAAGTTCCTAATCTATTTAATTAATAGGTGATCTACATGTATGAAAATCTCCAAACTATTTACAAAAAAATTACTCAGCCATTAAAACAAGCAGCATTAGGTCTTGCAGCAGTTTATTTATCTATAACTGCTTTTCCCGATGGCAACAAAGCATCATATTACATTAATCAACCGCATAATCCCTTTTCTCAATACTCCCTTCAAATGAAACAACCATATCAAGAAAACGATTCAAATGAAGAAATAAAGATAGCTTATAAAAAATACAGAAATAAAACATTACAAGAAATAGGGGATGCTCCTGGAGAAGCAATAAGATGGTTAAAAAGAAAATATCATGATTATAGGCAAGAAAAAAAAATTAAAAACAATCGTAAAATAACAGAAGACTTCATGAGGAAAACACGTGCTGCTCAGCATTAATAATGAAAAAAACTTTATTTTTAATCCTTAGTTTATTCCTGTTTTTAACAATATTTCAAAAAGCACATAGTAGTGTATTTGAATATAACGAAGATAGAAAAGTAATTATATCAGGCGTGCCGATATCTTTTAATCTTACCTCTAATTGTAAAGTAGATAGCTCTTTCTTAACGCAAAACAACATTTCTTTGATCAGGTATGTCATTCCATTAAATTTTAAAAGCAAGCTTTATTCTCTAGAAAAGGTGAAATTTTACATAAACAACCGCACATCACACACACAATATTTTATTTATAAAGATAATTTCTGTAAAGAATGTTTATACATCGAAATATTAACTACCCAACCCGTTTTAAATTATACTATCGAACTAATAAACCTTACTTATTACGAATATCCTCTTTTTTCAGAAGATTTATGGAATCCTCTTACCAAAGAGATGAGTATTGAAGCTGGTTGTGTATATAAAATTTATTTTAACGCAAACAACACAAGTACTTTTACTAAAGTCGTTCTTCGCGCAGATACACCTGTGAATTACAAATTCACATTAAAATCTCCTTCATTATCCGCTTCCATACACCATCATCTTAAAGAAATCATAATAGCAATTTTAATATTTTTTGTAGGTGTACTGCTAACTCCTCATCTAATGGTATATCTCTACTCGTTAAAAGAATGGATAAAAATAAAAAAAGAAATAGAAAATACAAAAGCCCAGATAAGAAATATTGAACAAGATTACTTCCACCGCAGAATCAATCAAGAAATGTTTAATAA
>JAADEF010000056.1 GCA_013153555.1 Candidatus Nanohalarchaeota archaeon
TATTTATTACTATGGAGTATATAAAAATACATATATAAAACTTTAGCCATAGATATATCAACATACCAAGATGTTGTGTAAAATCCTTAAAAAATACACAATATGTTGTTGTTACCACATAATCGTTTTATTTTTAAAATTGGGGGGGGCATAAATGTCTGAACTACAAGCCAAAGAAAATTTTGAGCAAAAAATAAATAAAATGTTCTCATATAAAAGCAAGTTAAGAAGGTTAATATCTGAAGAAAGAATAGAAGCATACAAAAAAACATATCTTAAAATGCTTGAACTATTAAAGAAAGGTTTATTACCTAGTCATCCTGATTATTTAGGAGGTAGTGAATTAGCGGAAAGCATTTACAAAAAGAAATATTACTTAAAAGATGTAAATGGTGAGCTAATAGAAACAAAGCCAGAACTTTTATTTATTAGAGTGGCATCATATTTAGCATCTACGGAAAAAGATGAAAATAAAAGATTAGAATATGCTAAAAGCTATTATATGCTCATGTATGAAGGAAAGTTTTTGCCAGGAGGTAGAGTATTAGCAGGAGCAGGAGACTTATTTAGGTTAAAAACCTTGGCAAACTGCTTTGTTTCTGCAATACATGACGACAGCATAGAAGCCATTTATCAAGCAGCATATGAAGCAGCACGTACTTATTCTTATGGTGGTGGTATAGGTATAGATTTATCTGTTTTAAGGCCTAAGGACACGGTTGTGCATAATGCTGCAGATAAATCCACAGGAGCGGTAAGTTTTGCAGAGCTTTATTCTATGACAACTGGCCTCATAGGGCAAAGCGGTAGAAGAGGAGCGTTAATGATAACACTACATATAAAACACCCAGACATTATAGAATTCATAAAGATAAAGAAAAAACCAAACTGGACTACCGAACAAATAATCAACGAACTTAAAATGAAAGGCATCAATGATAAAAAGCTCCTTAAAGAAATAGAAAAAGCAGTAGTGGATAACACACAAGTAAGATTCGCAAACATCAGCATAAAAGTAACTGATGAATTCATGAAAGCAGTTGAAGAGCAAAATGAATACGGACCTGCAAAAATACTAGTATATAGGAAAAACTACAAAGGTGTTGTTTCAAAAGTTGAAAACTTCATTGATCAAAATTATAGCGTTGATATGCCTTCAAAAGATTTAAGCAAATATGAATTAGAAGGAACATTTGATGACATAGATAAGCTTAACGGCTATTTAAAGGAAGCGTACAATGTGCAGGTAGAAGATGGAGAGCTTAACGACATAAACAAGAGAGATGTGTATGGGGATTATGTGCTAGAACTCAAAGATAAAGATTATGATCTTGCCATAAAATATGCAGGAGATTTCCTTTTATATTTTGCCTCACCACAAGTAGGTGAAATAAAAAGACTTGTTAAGGCACGAGAAATATGGGATTTATTTGTGGAAAGCAATTATAAAGCAGCAGAACCGGGTCTAATGTTTTGGAGTAGCATGACTCGGTACTCACCATCTAATTATGTAGGCATACCTATAATAACTACTAATCCTTGTGGTGAAGTACCGTTAGAAGATGGAGGTTCCTGTAATTTAGGATCTGTGAATTTAAGCAGATTTGTTAAAAATCCTTACACTCCTGATGCTGAAATTGATGAAGAAGAGCTTAAAAGAGTTGTAAGGTTGGGAATAAGGCTAATGGATTCTGTAACTTCTTGGAATGAGATCCTTAACCCGTTGGAGAAGCAAAGAAGAGCATCTAAATTAACAAGAAGAATAGGTTTGGGAATAATGGGTATGGCAGATATGCTAAATCAAATGAATCTTGCTTATGATAGCAGTAAAGCTTTGGCTTTAATAGATAGAGTAATGAGGATTATTGCTAATACTGCATATGATGCCTCTGCGGATTTAGCAGAAGAAAAAGGTAAAGCGCCAGTATTTGATTATGAAGCATACAGCAGAGGACCGTTCTTTAAAGAAGTATTAAGCACAGAAGTAAAAGAAAAAATAAGGAAAAAAGGATTGAGAAATATTGCTTTATTATCTATAGCACCCACAGGTACGTTATCCAACATAGTTTTAGGGTTCGTATACAACAATAAACACTACATAGGTGTTAGTGGAGGTATAGAGCCGGTATTTGCTTTATATTATACAAGAAGGTCAGAAACTGTTGAGAGAAACAAATTTTTCAAAGTATTTCATCCACCAGTTCAAGCATACATAGATATGCATGGACTTAATGACAAAATACAAGATGCAAAAAACGAAGAAGAACTTAAAAAGATACTTCCTTCTCATTTCTTCAGAACAGCACATCACATAGATCCATTTAGAAGGGTAGAGATACAGGCAGTGTGTCAAAAATATGTAGATCACAGCATTTCCTCTACCATTAATTTGCCAGAAGACATAGAACCCGAAGTAATAAGCAATCTATATATTCACGCGTGGAAAATGGGTTTAAAAGGTGTTACTATTTACCGAGATGGAAGCAGGTTTCCTGTGTTAAGCGTAGAAGGTAAACAAACCGAATTCCAAAAATTCAAAGATAAAGAGTATGTTGTTAAAGACAAAGATGGAAACGAGTTGGTGCTTAAAGGAGATGATGTAATCGTGCTACCTGATGGCACATTAACAACTCTCTACCATGCCATAAAAAAAGGTTTGATAAGCTTAGATCAAATAGCGGAGGTGTAAAAAGTGGTTATAAAATTAGATCCTGCAGAGGTTAGCATCAAAGAGCTAAAAGAGGTTTCAAAAGAGGAAAAAACCCTAACTCATGAGAAGAACACAGTTAAAAGCAATAAAAAAGAAAACCATAATGAAAAAAAAGAGGTAGCTTTAAAGCCCAAGTCCAGACCCTATGTCCTTAACGCCAAAGTTTATAAGTTGAAAAGCAATTTTGTTAAGAACAGCATATTCATTACTTTGGGTTATATAGAAGAAGATGGAAAAAACAGACCTTATGAGATATTTATTAACAGCAAAGATTTGAGTAAAGCTGCAGAATTCGCAGTACTTACAAGGCTAATATCTGCCATATTTAGAAAAACACACGATCCATCATTCATTTTAGAAGAACTAAAAAGCATTCACGATCCTAATGGAGGCTATTTTAAAAATGGTAAGTACATACACAGCCTTTATGCTGAAATAGCCGATGTAATGGAAGAATTTTTTGTAGATATTGGTCTGCTTAAAAAAGAATCAGATAAAACGCTGTTAGAATTCAGCGTACCACCTTTAAATATCAAAGCAGTCAATACATCCAAACCAATACAAGAAAAATCCGCTTCATCAGGAAGTAAAATAGAAAAAATACAGCAAGCATTGCCTATAAAAGCAGTAAATAGTGACCCTTTGTTAAATAGGGGAAACGAAGAAGTAAGCAACGAACCGCAACTATTAGATGCAGGCGAGCAATTTAAGATATGTCCTCAATGTAATATGAAAACCTTAAAAGTTGAAGAAGGATGCTTTGTCTGCATGAATTCAGAATGTAATTACAGCAAATGTGATTAAAATGCGTTGTCCCTTTTGCGGTCATGAAGAAACACGAGTTATAGATTCGCGCTACACAGATGACATGAAAGTTATAAGAAGGCGGAGGGTTTGTGAAGAATGTGGAAAGCGCTTTACAACTTACGAGCGTGCAGATCTTAACATTCTTGTGATTAAAAGAGATGGTAGAAGAGAAGAGTTCAGAATAGAAAAAATCATAGAAGGTATTAAGAAGGCAACTCAAAAAAGGCCGGTTTCTTTAGAAGAAATAGAGAAAATCGCTGAGAGTGTGGAACAAGATTTAAGAGATCGCAACTTAAAAGAAATACCTAGCGAGGATATAGGTAGAGAGGTTATGCGAAGATTGAAAAGCTTAGACAGTGTTGCATATGTGCGATTTGCATCAGTTTATATGCGCTTCAATGATTTAGAAGAATTCAAAAGGATCATTGAGGAAGCGGAAAAAGAAAATTAGAAATGAAATTCATCAATGAGTTTGCACACTAAAATTAGCAAAAGTTCAAATATCTAATACTACTTCTGCATACCACTTGCCCTGCTTTTCTTCAACTTTAACACGGTGATAAGTTGCAGCTTTAGGAATGGCTCCTTTTAAAGGATGTTTTTGCGGGTTGTAAAGAATTCCTTGAAGTATTAGCTCTGCAACAGATCCTTGAACGTTAAACGACTTGATTTTCCACAAAATCTGCTGATGAACTTCAAAATTATAAAGAAGCTCGTTAAGGTAAGAAACAGCTAAATCTGCATAGTCTTCATATTCTATTTGCATAGATTGTGTTATGCGAACATCTTCTTTTAAAAAATCAATTTCTAAAAAAAAGTAAAAGAAACCTTTTGCCAATTCCTCTAAAAGTTCTTTGAAAGAATTCGCCTCTGCATAAAGCACAACATCAGCAGTATGTTCTTTATAACCATACATATGTTTGGCTTGTTTATAAATATTTTAAAAGTTTAGCAGTTTTAGTAGTATTAGGTTTGAGGTGATAATATGAAAGTAAAAGACATTATGAATGAAAATGTTCATTATGTATATGATGATGAGTATTTGTCAAAAGCTTTGGGAATCATGAAAGAAAAAAATGTAAAAGCATTAGTAGTGTTAGATAGAAAAGGCAACTACAAAGGTATGATTACTGAAAGACGCATCCACAAATCATATGTGGATCCGAGCTCTACTCGTGTAAGATCTCTATTAATGAAAGCTCCTGTGCTATCTCCAGAAGACGAAGTTGAAAAAGCAGCACATCTAATGTTTCACACAGACTTTTTCAACTTACCTGTAAAAGACGAAGAAGGAAAAGTAGTAGGAACTGTAAACAACAAAGACCTGATTGAGGCATATTTCAAAGAAAATCCTGAATTAGGTAAAATGCAGGTTAAAGATGTTATGACAGAGGAAGTAGTGACGCTTAATCCATCTGACAGCATAGCAAAAGCATTAAGCCTATTTAGAGAGCACGGATTTACTAGGGCGCCTGTGGTGGATAGCGAAGGAAGGCTTTTAGGATTAGTCACACTACACGATATTGTGGTAACATTCTTAAAACCAAAAACAAGACCTCAAAAATCAAATGTTGGAAAAGAAAAAGTGCATGTTTTAAGAAATCCTGTAAAAGCCATAATGGAAACCGCGGTTATAACTGCATACCCTAATGATACATTATTAGAAGCGATTCAAAAAATGAAAGAATACAACATATCAAGTTTAATAGTAGTCGGTGATAAAAACGAATTATTAGGCATTATAACGGATAAAGATATGTTAGAAGTAGTTGCTTCCGCATATCAAGAAGAAGAGAGATTCAAAGTAATGTACTCTTTGGCAGGAGATGTAAGAGATTTAGATAAAGACGAACTAGAAGAAAGCTTAAAGAATGTGAAGGAATTCTTTGAAAAGTATGCAGAATATTTAGGATCAGGAAACATTTATGTCTACATCAAGGAGCATGAAGAGAAGTTTAGAGGTGTGCCACTTTATCATGTTAGGATTAGAGCTTCCACCGAAAGAGGTTTATTTGTAGTTACAGGAGAAACTTGGGGTCTATATAATGCCATCGGAAGGGCGTTAAAAAGAATGAGAGAGCAAATAGAGTATAAAAAAGCATTAGATAAAGATCCATATGAAGGATTGAAACGCTTGATTAAAGAAGTAAGCGATAAAACAACTTTGCCTGTAATAAGAAACATTCAAGATTAAAATTCTTTTTTATTTTTTAAATAAAACGGGCCCGTGGTCTAGTGGCTATGACGCCGCCTTGACGTGGCGGAGGTCGCCGGTTCAAATCCGGCCGGGCCCATAG
>JAADEF010000066.1 GCA_013153555.1 Candidatus Nanohalarchaeota archaeon
TTAGAAGAAACAATTCGAGGTATGTATGAAAAATTTAAAGAAGCAAAAGGGATTGATAAATTTAAAGAAGCGATTGAATGATTAAAAGAAGTATATTTAAATTTATAAGTTAAGAAAAGAGAAACATTTGTTTCATTACTAAGCATATAAAAGGGTAAAGAAATATTGGTGTAATTCAAAACACGATTGTTTAAATATTTGTAAAGAGGTGTTTCATAAGGAAAAGTTTCATTTATAAGCAAAGTAAAATTATCCAAAATAGAAGTTCCAGTATAATTAAAATACCATTCCAGTTTATAAGAATAGTTATATATAAATTCATATGATAAGTTAGAGGCATTATCGTAAAGTGCAAATAATGCTATGCTGGTTATGTTAGATAAGTTTATTAAAAAATCGCGTGCATAAGATTCATTAGGGGCAAGAGATACATTAAAAACAAAAGGCTCAAAAGAATTATTTAAAAGAATAGTTAAATTATTTTTAAAACCACTATTGTAAGCACGGACTTCTGCTTTTAAAAAAGAAGAATTCCACACATAAAAGGATATGTTTTTATAAATATCTGATAAAGTAACAGTACTAATATTTAAAGTATAGGGAAAAGGATTATAATGGCCGGGCAATGTAAAATTAAACATACATATACCTGCATTCTCACAAGGAACTGCAACCTCATAAGAATAATCAAAGGTTTGATTGAATGCATATCCTGCATAAGGAACAATACCCCTATTAGTTAAGTTAAAAACGCATTTCATGTAATGAATAACGGTTTGGTTTTCACATCCATAAGAGTTTAAAAGTAAATAAGGATATAGAAGTGAAAGATTTACTAGTCCGCTTCCTCTTTCCCATTTAGTGTATTTAGAAAGGTTATAGGAGTAAGGATTGGCAGTATAAAGAAGATATTTCTTTATTTCATTTGCATTTGCTCCAGGAAATATGCTTTTTATAATACCAGCAACCCCTGCAATAAATGGCGAGGACATAGAAGTGCCGCTCATAATTGCAGTTCCCCCTAAATAATATGCAGAAGAAATTTCTTCCCCTGGAGCAATTATATTAGGTTTAAGCAAAGAGTAATTGTGTCTTACAGGTCCCTGAGAAGAAAAAGCAGAGACCTCCCCTTCCACTCTATTTCCAAAACTCGTCCCGTCATACAAGTGAGATATAAAACTTCCTACTGAAATAGCATAAGGAGAAATAGCAGGAGAGCCTATGGTTGCATAAGAATTAAAGGGGTAAAGAGTATTATAAATTTCACCTTCATAGATATAATAATAAAGATCATAAACATCAACATCTGTCGGTTGAGTAAAATTAAAAGAAAAATAAACGTCATAAACAAAATCATCTATGCCCAATAACACATAACACTGAGTTA
Source organism: Candidatus Nanohalarchaeota archaeon (assembly GCA_013153555.1). Lineage (GTDB taxonomy): Archaea > EX4484-52 > EX4484-52 > EX4484-52 > JAADEF01 > JAADEF01. The sequence continues at coordinate 1,388 of JAADEF010000066.1, forward strand.
AAGAGCAATCATGATCATAATACACATCATTAATATTAAGATAAGAGCTTATATTTTGAAGGCTTAAAGTATTATTGAAAACATTAGCCTTTAACAACAACACAGAATCTGATAAATTATAAACAGAAATGGTAAAGTTAGAAGAAAAGTTGTAATATCGGGCAAACAAACTTATTGCACCCACATAATTGTAATAAAAAAAAGTCGTATTCGTTGAAAAATTATAATGTTGTTGGTTGCCTGCGTCATTACCTGCTGAAAAAACAAAAAGAGTATTGTTGTGTTGCTCAACAAAATCACAAATAGCATCGTTGTAACAATCAGTATAAATAGCAAAACCAACGATTGACATTGAAACAATATCTGCTCCCAAATCAATAGCTTTTTGAAATGCACAAATGATATCTTTTTCCCCTAAATAATAAGGTTTTATAAAAATATAAGTAGCGTTTGGTGCTACGCTTGTAACAATACCTGCAACATGAGTTCCATGTCCTATGTAATCTTCATAATTAGTTGTGTATGTGCAAGAGCCATCTGCGTAACTATAATATGTTCCTCCTTTATAAAGAATATGAATGTTAGAAAACCATGGATGAGAATCATTTATACCACTATCAATGATAGCAATAATTGTGTTATTTCCACCATAAGAATGGCTAAAAAAAGGATAACTTCCTGCAAAGTAAATATCTCCACCAGTCATAGGCAAGGCATATTGCATATCGTATTTATAATGTGTAGCTTTTTCCAATACTGGATGGGCGGCATAACTTAAATTTATTAAAAAAAGCAAAATCATCGCAAAAATCAATTCGTTTAATTTGTGCTTCATAAAGAACATAAAATACCAAAATTATATATTACTTGTATTTCCAATAATAGAGTATGGATATTAAAAAATGGATAAAAGAAGAAATAGAAAGAGGAGAAGACATAGAGGTAATTAAAGGAGCTGTAGAAATATTGGGTTTTGACAAAAAATTAGTGGATGAAGTTCTAAAAGAATTAAAAAAATCACGCTCTACAACAAAAAAAATATCTGCATCTAAAAAAACCAAGAAGATTAGTAAAAAAGACGTATCTGCTTCACAAATCCAACAAAGCAAACAGAACATAAAATCTCAACAAATTCCTGTGAAAGAAAATATTGCCTTAGCTCAACAGGTAAAAGAGGAAAAATCAAACACCTTGCAAACAGTTCAACAACAAACACCACGGCAAACACAACCCATTGAAAAAGAAAAAGATATTAAAAGTCAAGAAAAAGAAGAAGTTCATTATTTAAAAGAAGAACCTATTGAAATACTGGAATTTCATGTTCCACGAGAGATAATTGAGCACCACGAAAAGCAAACAAAACAAATTAAAAGATATGTAGTTTATTTATTAATGTTTGTAGGAATAAGTTTAATAATACTAGGAGCTTATTTATTTTATTATATTCGCAGGTGATATTATGCCTAAACTGCCAAAAATAGAGGATACAGAATATTTTACCAATAGAACTTATAAAAATGAAGAAGGGCAAGTGATTGGCAAAATAATATTATACAAGCTAAAAGGAGACGACAAATTTGGATTTTATATGATATGCCAATACTGCGGTAAGGAAAGTGAAGGGAAAGTGGAACTTAAAAGAAGGCCTTACAGAATAAAATGCCCACATTGTGGAAAAACAACAACTGTGGAAAAAATAAAACCTAAAAAGAAATAATTAAATTTTATTTCTTACTTCTTTTGCTATTTTTTCAGGATAGGAAGAAATAACTACGCGGTCATGATATACTTCCATGAATCCTCTATCAGCACTATATGCTGGATGAAATGTGCTTCTTGTTCCCAAAAACATCACAATGCCGTGAGATTCGTGTTCATATAAAGAAAAATTAAAGCTTTGAAAAATATTGGATGAAATGAAATAGTTTACAATATTCGCAACGAAATGAGAAAGTTCGTTTAAAGCAGTTGAATTTAAATTGCTTAATCTATCATCGCTTTTAGATAAAATTACAATTTCTTTATTGAGGCGTGGAGCAAAACTAGAAAATACTAAAAAATGTTTGCCATTTTTGATAAACAGATCGCGATTTTTGTGTTCTTTAATCCATGCATCTTTAGAATACTTTCTAAAACCTGAAATTAAAGTTTTGTGGAAAGGAGATGGGTTTTTTGAAGCAAAAATTTGAGCATGCGGATGAATAATGGATGCTCCCGAGGGAGGTAAATAGTTCATATTAATGTAAGAATAAAGAGATGTCTTCTGATCTCTCATCAAAGATAAATAATTTTCGAATAGATCGTTGAAATGAGAAGGTGAAAAAGATCTAACAAAGTGTTTTTTAGTAAGAATAGAAACATAATGGTGCTCTTCAAAAGGATAAAGATTTTGAAAAATAACATTCTCTCCTTTTTTATATCTTTTCTCTTTTGATGCCAAAGGAACATTTTTCTTCTCATATTCGCAAAACACACAGCTCTTTTCAGACTTTTTAATAAGTTTCGCTGTATTATATTGATGTTTGGCATCTATGCTGTGGGGTCTAAGCGCCCGCGCATAATTTATTACTACTTTATTTTTTGTTAGCTTATCCTCTCTATAATGAAGCTGATGAGTTACCGTTCCTGTATAAAAGTAAACATCTACCCTTTTAATTTCCTCTTTCAATATCATACAACACAACCCCCCTCTTGAAGATAAAATCATTTCCGTGCATATAGCATTTGGTGCAATAACATGGAATCGAACACTTAACAACAATTTCATCTCCTTCAACAACATGATTTGCTAAAGGAGAAGAATAAATGTTAGCTATATCCTCTAAAAATGAAGGATAAGCCAAAGACCATCTTTCAGAAAAAACAATATTTTGTAATCCAAAAGTCATAGCAACCACAAACATAGATGCACTCCAAAGCTGATGAGGTGATCCTATTAGCTCCCCACTATCCCATGCCACTACTTCACTAAAATTACCGTAAGCAAAACGCTTATAATCTCTTATAAAAGCATCCAAAAGCAATTTAGCTTCTTTTTTGTAACCGTTTTGTAAATATGAAACCAAAGCCCATCCATTTACTAAAAACCAAGACGCTCCGTTATGATAACCTTTTGGATCAAAAGTGTAATTTTCAGGATTCTCTAATGCAACGCCATAATCAGAAAGCAATATCTTACCTCTTTGTAAAACAGCATCTTTATAGCTACCAGAGACAAGATCAAAAAAAGTGAGCAAAAACACATTAGCAGTATCTTTGACTGCCAACTTATAAGAAGAAGGATCTAAAAATCTATACCATTTTTCTCCATCATAGAATTTTATTAACCCTTTTAATAAAATTTCGTAAAATAAACGCATCTTTTTGCTTTGATGTTTCCAACATTTAGCGGCTTTTGTCCATAATGCTTGAATATCCAATGCAGACCATTCTTTGGAGATAGTATCCATCCAAGTACCTGTGCTTCTATGAACCACTATTCCATTAAATAAATGCTCATGCAAATATTTCTCTGCGATTTTTAACACTTTCAAAACCTGCTTTTCAACTTCTTTATCTTTGTATTTTAACAAATAATATTTAGCTATTATTAAATAAAGAGGCAAAATATCGTCTCCATGATATGAAGAAGTACCATCAGGATTTAAAAGAGTAAGCATATGCCCATGTTCATTAATTCTATTTCCTAAAAACAAAAGCATATTTTTAATATCATCTTTCATATCCAAAGCTAAAAGTGCAAACCCATTCCACAATGCATCTCTGCTCCAAAATTCATCAAACCAAGGCAAACCAGCCACATAATAGTCTTTCTTTTTTAAGCTTAATATACTGTCCACTGCCCAAAACCAAGTATTCAATAGCTCTTCCACATATTCTTTTTTAGAAGCACGAGGAGTAATATTAAGCGAACTGGCCTTTTCATTAAGAAGACGAGAGTAATGAGTCAAATCATCTTCATGGGCTTTGCTTATGAGCTTATCAAAATCATCTATGCTAGAAGATAAGTAGATGGTATGAGTTATAGTTCCTTTAATAACATAGCACCGCTGTTTTTCAAATGGAAAAGGATTATGCTCTTTATAGAATCTTTCCTTTATTTCTATACCACTAACAACTAAAGATCTTCCTTCTGAATCCTTTACAATATAAGCATCTCTTAATTCATTCCATTCAATACTATAGGATCTTAAATGAAAATTTTCAGTTTTTTTACGAATATTTATTCCTATTTCTACTTCTCCATTATGCATACCTTTTATTATTACTTTTAATCCAAATTTAGAAAGCTCATATAAAATTTCTGCATCTTTATACTGAATAATCATTTTCCTTGAATTTATTTTATGGAATTTTATAAAATTAGAAGAATTTAACCA
>JAADEF010000006.1 GCA_013153555.1 Candidatus Nanohalarchaeota archaeon
AAAACCTCTCCTTCTTTTTCATAAGGAAGCAGAGGTAATAGATTTTATAGAGAAAGATAAGCATCCCCTCGCTTTTGTAAGTAAGATTAATTATTTAAAAGAAGGTACTGATATTTATATAGGATCTAAAACGCTAATCAACAAACTTAAAAAGCATTTTAGAAAGCATGAAACCAAAACAAGCACAGAACTTTACGGAGTAAAAGACGGTAAAAAAATATATCGCGTTACTTTACTAATAAAAGAAAAGAAAAAAGGTGATAATAATGAGCAAAGATAAGCTTAAAGATGTGCTGGAAGGGGAAGAGGAAATTGTAAGAGCAAGGCTTCCTAATGAAAAAGAAGGAGAGGTTTTAGGCATAATAGAATCTCGTTTAGGGTTTGGAAGGTTAAATGTAATATGTGCTGATAAAAAAATAAGAGTATGTAGAGTTCCTGGCAAATACAGAAAAAGGCTGTGGTTGCGGGAAGGTGATGTTGTAATAGTTAAAAAATGGCAGATTCAAGGAGATGAAAGAGGAGACATCATCTATAAGTACAGAAAGGCGGAAGTTGCATGGCTTGAAAGAGAAGGCTATCTCAAAGATCTTTCTTTATGATGATATCACGACGACGCAAAAAACCCACCTGGCAAATAAAAATTGCGAAACTTCACATAGAAGAGTTATTTGAAGAAGCAGAAAAATTAGCCAATCAAGGAGAATTAAATCTCGCAAAAAGATACATAAGTATAGCTCGTAAAATAGCAGAGAAATTTAACATCAGGTTGGAGAGGGAAAAAAAGCTAAAATTTTGCAGAAAATGCAACACATATTTTGTAGCAGGAAAAACTGCATTATACCGTACTAATCCAAAAACAAAAGCATTAGAAGTAAGATGTTTAAAATGCGGATATGTGAGGAGGTATAGATATAAATGAAAACCATTATTTTAGAAAGTGGTAGATGTGCATGGGGAAAATGCATATTTTGCGTGATGAGTAAGAAAAAGCAAGTTCGCATAAAATCAAAAGATGAGCTAAAACAAGAGTTTTTAAAGAAATTGAGAGATTATAAAGGAGAAGGCGTGAAAATATTCAATTCAGGCACTTTTATTGATGATCAGCAAATTCCTCGTGAAGTAAGGCAGTTCATATTTGAAGAGCTTAGAAAAAGAGGCATAAAAAAAATAGTAATAGAGGTTTGGCCCGGCTTCATCACCCATGAAAAGCTTTCTGAATTAAAAGAAGATGCAAAGGATTTAGAGGTACACATAGCAATGGGTTTGGAATCTGCTAATGATGAAGTTCTCAACAAAATAAAAAAAGGTACAACCCTTAAAAAATGGGAAGAAAGTGCAAAGCTTATAAAGCGATACGGGTTTAAAGTTAGAGCTTATGTAATGGTTAACCTGCCTTATGTTAAGGACATAAAACAAGATTTTGAGCAAACAATGAAATTTGCACTGCAATATGCAGACAGCATAGCGGTAATGAACACCTTCGCATATTCTTCTTATGCAGAGCTTTTTGATATGTGGCTAAAAGGAGAATGGAAGCCCATAACCATTGAGGAATTCAAAGAAATTGTTAAAAATTACCAAAATCACCCTAAGGTTGAAATATATGAACAAGACTACATAATTTATCCTCATTTTAGTGAAGAGTATAAAGAAAAGGCAAAACACGAAATAAAAGGAGCAACCATTCAGAACCTAACACATCCATATTACGAGGTTTGGCAGGATTTCATTTCTCGTTTTTATAAACTTCCTGCTATCAAAAAATATGCTTTATTCATGCATTGCAGTTATAGGAAGCCTTATTCAAGATCACAAACCCACCGCAAAATAATTAGCTATTTGCAAAAACTTGGCAAAAAATATGCAGAAATTCATCAGCTCATTATTTCTAATCCAGGAGTAGTGCCAAGAGAATTCGAGGATAAATATCCTTTTAATGCCTATGACTGGCCAGAGTACGAAGAAACAGAAGAAATTAAAAAAGCTTATGTAGAAGTTAATGCTAAACGCATAGAAAATTATCTACGCAACCACCAATATGAAAAGATTTTTGTGTATCTTAAACCTGGAAGCGAAAGCCTTAAAGCTTTTGAGATAGCTGCTAAAAAACTTCGCTTAAATTGGATAAATGTGCTGGATGAAGGAAGATGGAAAGACATTAAAGAAGAAAAACAGGCTTATGTAGATGATATTTTGCTTGAAAAAATGATTGAGAAAATTAGAAAAGAAATTGAAAAAAAGGAAGAAAATTTCATTTAGATTCTTTTACTAAATTAATTCCTGTTATTAATCCCCAAATCCATGCAACTATACCTAACGGAACACCTATAACTGCACCTATGAATGTAAAAGTAAGCAATGCTGAAAGCAACACTAGAATTATTTGTATTATTCCTTCCTTGGTTTTACCGCCAATTATACTTCCTAATCCTGGTAGCACCAACACATTTAAAAGCAGTGCAGCTATTGCAAGCCCCTGACTAATGCTTTCATCTTCTCTCTTTGTTCCTTTTTCCTTAGAAACCGCTTTATGATCACCATCACTCATATACAACACCTCCTAATAATAAGAATAGTCTAAAACTTTTAAAGTATTATTATTGAATTTCGCATAATTCCAAATATCAAAAAATCTATTAAAAGTTTGAAAGCAGAATAGTATATATGATAAAAGCTAAATCACTAAAACAGCTCTACACTTTTGTAGGCATAAGTTTGCTAATCTTTTCAGTGCTGGTGTTCTTTGAAGACAGCTTAAAATTAGTATCTTCAACCATAAAAGCTTTGGCACTTTATGTTTTGGGAACTGCCATTGTGCTTTACAGTAATTATGAAGGATATAAAAACATAAAAAGAGGTAAGAGCTGATGTGGTCACTGCTTTTTGTGCTGTTTATCATCCCTTCCATAATCGCCTTAATCATAGGCATTACTACCCGCAATAAAGTTATTACACTAAGGAGTATCGCTCTTTACTTTTTAATATTAGGGGGTGTGTTTTTAGCTCAAGACATTAGAAGCTCTTTGGCATTCTTCATAACTGCTTTAATAGTGTTGGGTAATGGTTTCCTTTTTGATAAAATTACAGGCAAAAAAGCATTTCAATTATCATTAATGCTACTAATTTTCTCGGCTGTGTTAATAATAATCTCTGCGTTGTATGTGGGTCATTCCTTAAAAAATGGCAAAGCCATAGAAGTAAAAGATGCATTTATGGTTTGTGAAAATAAAACCTCCTTGTATACGGCAAAAGATAATAAATTATTGGCTGTGCCTTATTATATGCCATGCACCATAGAATATAAAATTCAATACGCAAATCTTATCACAGCATTAGCATTAAATAAACACATTCTTTATATGAAAACAGCGAATAATGTGTGGGATCTTAAACCTCTTGCCACTAACTGCATCGCAACATCGCTTACCGAAAGGAAATGTACAGTAAAAATAACCTTAAATCCACAAGAAATAGAAGATCAAAACATCTACCCTATTAAATATTTGGTGGTTACCGATCATAAAAGTTTTTACTCTTCACCACCTACACCTCTACTTGAAAAAGAAGTACATGTAAAAATAATAAAACAAAATTAAGCATTGCATTTTTTAAGTTCTCTGAGGTAAGCTTCTTTTTCTTCTTTGCTTATTTTACCCCACTTCTCTAATTTATTTAACAAATCTCTTGCGCTAAACAGAGAAATAAGTTCGGCATCATATTCTTTAAGTTTAATAGGTGTAACAATATTGTAATTAAAGATCACCACTATTTTAATTGGTTGAGAGTTGTATTTCCTAATATGTTTTAAATAGCTCAAATTATTCTCAACTTTGCTAAACACATCATCTATCAAAACTAACGATTCATTTTCATTAATAATGCCTTCCACAACTTCTTGCCTACCATAAGGTTTAGGCTCTCTTCTCACAAAAGCCATAGGCAGGTTAGTTTTAAGACTCACTGCTGTTGCAAGCGGTATACCGGATGTAAAAGCACCCACAACCCTATCAGGATCTTGTTCCCTAACTTTATCCGCAAGAATATCTGTAAGCATATCAAAATAACGAGGCATATCTAAGAGTTTAGTAAAATCAACCATGAGAGGGGCATAAGTATTCGGAAATATTTCATATTTGCCCCCTATTTTTACGGCTTCTGCCCTTAAAAATATTTCTAACGCGTTCATCATCACCATTAAACCACTTGTTCTGAAGCTTTTTTCTTTTTAACAGTTTTTAAGCGGAATATATTTTCCCTCTCAGCTTCATCTAACATCATTTTAACCCACGCCATCTGAGATCTCAGGCGAGGTATGACTATATTTTCTAAAGCATTAACTCTTCTTTTAGTGCTTTCTATCTCCTTTAACAAATTTCTCAAAGAAATTTCTACCTCAGCAGTTTCAATAATTGCCTTTATGATGTCATAATAAAGCATAACTGCTTTAACCATATCATGAGAAAGAGTAAGAAGCATTTTTGTTCTGTCTTCTTCTTCTAAGCTCTTCATTTCAAACTCTATTTTAGGTACTTTAACACCCATCAAGTTTTTTGTTACCACTTCAATAAAGTGCTTTTGCCTCAAATAAAACGCAGTACTTTTCAAAGCAAAATCTCCTTCCATAATTTGTATTTCTTTAATAAGGTGCTCCCCTTCTTTAATCTTAGCTACAAGCTCTTTTCTTGTTTCCTTAACATCTTTAAGCATCTTTCTAAGCTCTATAATAAGGCCGTCTCTTTTACGTTTAAGCAAACTATGACCTCTCTCGGCCAATACAACTCTCCTCTTCAAGTTAAGCAATTCACTCCTTGTTGGCTTAACATTTTCCATAATTATTCCCCTTTATCCTTTTTTCTTAAATTAGCTACGATTAAATACTACTTTCCCATAACTGCCCAAAGGCACATACAAATCAACTAACCGATTATTGTTTTGGCTTCTTCCTTGTTGCACAAGCGCAACATTTATGTTTAAGAATGGTAAATATGAAATTCCTGAAAGAAGAGGATTGCCCTTGAAATATTCGCGTATTATCCCTTTAACATGTTTTATATTTTGTCTTCTAAGTTTTCCATACCAAGTTTTTAAATCCAAGTTATTTCGTAAAGGCTTTGCAAAAAGATCATAAACATACTTTAATTCCCATGGTAAATCTTCTTTCTTAAGCTCGCCTTTTTTAACTTTGTAAAGCTTGTTAAAAGCACCACAGCAATCACTTAACTCTCTTTGACCAGGCCTATAAATTTTGCCTTCTTCAAGCACTTCATGCGTCTCCTCATCCACAACAAATCCTTGATGGAAAAAGTGAAGCATTAATAAATAAGTGTCTTGATTTTCATCATCTATAGTAGGGGCATGTGAAGCATAAATTCTCAACTCGCTTAAATCACCTGCCCACAAAGCGCCAAGTACTGCTCGTTGATCATAAAAACGAGTAGGCATCCTAACATTTCTATCAACATAATTGCCAATAGCATCAGCACATGTGATTAAGGAAGCGCCTAAATTATCATACGAACCATATCTGCCCTTCAAACCACCATTAAAATATTTTCGAAGCATACCTTCTATATACTCGGGTAGCTCATGATCATAAAAAGCTTCACCATATATATTTATAAAAACTTCTCTTAATTTTTCCCAATATTTTTTCTTTTCTTCCCAAGTTTCTTCTAAACTAGGTTGAACTTCTATACCACGAATAGGTTTAATGATCTCATAATCTACC
>JAADEF010000085.1 GCA_013153555.1 Candidatus Nanohalarchaeota archaeon
ACTGTAATGTCCTTAGAAGGAGATATTGCAGGAGTAGATGAAGACTACATCATCTTAACACCAGAAGGTGTAAGAATAAGCAGAAGTTAAATATTTTAAAGTTCTGCTTATTCTTACACCTTCTGGTGTTAAGATGATGTAGTCTTCATCTACTCCTGCAATATCTCCTTCTAAGGACATTACAGTTTTCTTAAGCCTGTCTATTGCTCTTTTAAGTTCTATCATGTCTTTTTCTTTTAAAGGTCTTATTCTTAACCATACTATGTTTCCATTTCTTAATTCGTTTTGAACTCTTTCAACATCAGAAAAATCATTTAAGGTTATTATTCTAACAAACATTTTCACATTAGATTTGTATTCTATGCCTTCCAATTCAACCCACTCTTCAACATCTCCTTCTATTTCATGCTGTTTTTTTAGAAGTTTTTTTATTACCATTGGCATCACCTAACCTTTTTATTGTATGATGCATGTTTAATTGCATCGTTTGTATCTAATTATTTTTATTATGATAAACTTTATAAAGTTATATTGCTTTATGCGCACATCATTTATAAGTATTTGTTAACATCAATAATTATTTTATGTGGGTGGTTGTAAGTAGTGATGTATTCTTTGATTTAAAAAAGTTGAAAGATAAGTTGTTAAATTTTTATGGTTTAAGTAGGGCAGAAGCTCATCATCTTTATTCTAAAACTTTAAAGGCAATGTCGCATGAAATAGATGAGAAAGAAGTTGTAGAGGCTTATCTTGTTTGGCTAAAAGCAGATTTTTATAAGGAGATGCATTTAATTCTTAATTTGGAAATGCTTCGAACAGTATCTAAAACTATAGATGTTATAGATTATTATTTGATTTCACCTTTTGCAAACAGCAAGAGGATATTTCAAGAGCATTTAGGTTTGTTTAAGAAGGTATTTATTCCTCAAGAATATAAAAAGAAAATTACTGATATCTATTTTTATAAGATTGTGAGTACTTATGTCCTTAAAGAAGCACAAAATAATGTTCGAAAAATAAGAGCTTTATCTTCTGAGCCGTATGTTTGCAAAAACCTTATTGCTTTTGATATTGTAGCTAAATGTGCCAGAGATGCAGAAATGGCAAAAAAATATCTTCTTTCTTTGGCTGTTGCAGAAAAAGAAACTTCATCTAATAAATTTGCAGATCTCAAAAAGGTGTAAAGCCAGGCTTATATGTTATTTGGAGGTAAGAACGGCTTTTCGAATGATCATATTGCCTTCATAATTTTTCCATTCTATGTCTGCTTTTTTGATTTCTATGCATTTATGAAATAGTTCTCCGCATACTGCAAATGTTTCTAATTCACCACCTTCGCCTACGGCACTAACTCCATATTTCTTTTTCATTTCTAAAAGCTTATCTTTTATCTCTAGAATCTCTTTCCCTAAAAAATCTTGTGTGAGTGGGTATGCTGCAACTCTGGTAATTACTGCTTTGATGTTATATTTTTCTAGAAGATTTAAAATTTCTTCATCTGACTTTAACCATAAAGGGTTGAATACCTCTATTCCTTCTTGTAGTGCTATTTTTTGAATTCTTTCTGCTTGATAGGTTGAACGTATTGCACCCGTTATTATTCCTTCAATGCCTTTGGATTTGGCTTTTTTTATTATTTTTTTTAGAGCATGGAGTTCCTTCTCTTTTGGTTGTGTGGTTGTGGTCTTGATTATTTCTTTATTTAGTGCTTTTGCTTGCAAATATGTTAAATTTATGGCAGGGTAATGGTACATATAGCTATATGGGTTGGTGGTTTCTACTGTTAAAAGATATTTTACTTCATATCCATAATGTTCTGCAATATGCATAGCGAGTGTGGAATCTTTACCTCCGGAAAAAAGCACACCAACTTTCATTAAGCTCTACCTGTTCCCCACAAATCAAACCATTTTATAAGAGTTTTAACAAAGTTTTCGTTGGTATAGTATTTTACAAAACCTGCTCCACTTTCATGAAATTTTTTTTCAACATATTCCTCTTGCTCTTTGGCAAGTTTTTCAAATTTTGATTTTATTTTGTCTAAATTTGCTTCTGTAACTTTACCTGTGATAGGATCTTTTAATCTAAAATAACCTACGCCTTTAGGAAGGTAGCTATCTCTAACATCTCTTATCATAATGCCTAAAACTCCATCAAATTTTACTGATGCAGCTCGAAGCGGTTCTATCCAATCATCACCTATACTGATGAAATCAGAAATAATAAATAAGAATGATCGATTGGTTGTGGTTTTGAGAGCAAAATTTATCGCTTCAGCCAGATTTTTACCCCCCTTCCAATTTTCCTTTTTTACAAGCTCTGCTAAGATTCGTATGGTTTGCACATCACTTCTTTCAGGAGGAATGTATTTTATGGTATCGTTGAACATGACCATTCCTACTTTATCTCCTGCTTCAATAGATGCAGTAGATAAAGTTCCCGCCAGCAAAGACACATATTCTCTTTTTAATCTTTCTTGTGTTCCAAAATCCATTGTTGCAGAAGCATCTATTAAAAGAATAACATCTAAGTCTCGTTCTTCTTCATACACTTTTACAAATAGCCTATCTAATTTTCCAGAGGTAGACATTCTTGCAGAAACTTTCCAATCTATTAGTGAAGCGTCATCAGTAGGCAAGTATTTACGAATATCTGCAAACTCTATACCTCTACCCCTTAAAACCATTTTATATTTTAAAATTATGCGGAATAAATCAATAATTTTTTTAACTTCTGTGTTGATTTCAATGATTAATTTTTTTACTTCATCGTTGAAGAGAGGTTGTGTGTTGCTAGGAGAAAAAGATGATTTGTCAACCATATAACTGATGAGTCTTTAATTAAATATATAAATTGGCAAAAACGAAAAATATAAATATGGAGAACTTTCATGGGCAGAATAAAAAAGATGGATTGGCATTACCACCTTTGCCAATTTATTCTTCTTCTCAGAACCATATATTTTTTTATTTAACTCTCACCCCTGAACAGATGTATGATTTATTGAACCGTTTAAATGGAACCTTTTACCCTCGGGCTGTTTCATTGCTTCAACAATATTATGAAGATTTAAAAAAAGGCGAATATGCAAAATGCGCAAAACATCTCTATTTTATGACTTCTTTAATACCCGAAGATGGAGTGGGTTATGACGGCTATCATGTGGCTTCAACAGGATACGGTTTATATCGTAATCAAGAGTATGCTAAATGCAGAGAATGTAACGGACTCGATAAAAAATGTCCTCAGTATATGCATTTGGACAAGGAAATTCATAATACTTTGGTCAGAATGTTAGAGACCAAACTTGAAGTAATTAAAAAGAACGGCTTAATTCAGCCAAAGGATGACCTTTGACCTTTACTTCAAAACTTTTATACCATCCAAAAGGTGAGAACTTTACTTCTTTAAATGATGTTTTTAAAGTTTCATGATTTTTAAGGACATTAATCAGCTGTAAGCTTTTAGCAGGAGGCAATAAATTGTTGCTAAGATGTGCATAAGGATAAAACATAATTTTTTGAGATTTTATTTGTTCTGCATACTTTATTAGATCACTAACAAGCATTTCTATCGTGTTTTCATTATCGTGAGATTCTAAACTTATTAACACTACTATGCCTTCTTGAAGCTCATCTTCTTTTTTAGCAATATCAGGAGCGCTTTTTAATGCTTTGGAAACTGCTTTGTATTTTATGTAATCTACATGCCAATATAGTACTTTCATATTTTTCAAGAAAGGTTTTAAATTTAAATTTTTATGTCTTAGTTTTAGCATCTGAACGGAATGAGAAAGTTTAATTTAAATTAATATATAGCTGTTGTTACCTTAATTTGATTTAAGAGCTCAAAGTTCGATCAGCTTAGGTGATTATATGGTTGGTGTAGTAGAATTTGATAAGTTAAAAGATCTTCAATCTTTTGTAATGGAGCATGAGAAGGTAATAGTATCTGTTAGGCCAAGAGGCGGATGCCCTATTTGCGAGAGATACGCTCCTGTTTTTAAAGAATCTTTACCTTTGATTTTTGAAAAGTTTCCTGATGTAAGAATTGCAATATTATGGTATGGAGAGGATGATGAGTGTTTAAAATCTTTGAATGTATGTTCACCAACGCTTATTTTTTACGAAAACGGAAAGGAAGTTGATAGAGTTATCGTTGAAAGTGTTCCTGTAACAGAATTTAAAGAAAAGATATTAGAAAAAATAGAAAAATACTTTAAATAATCATTTATAATTTTATAAATTATGCTCAAAAAAACAATAAGAGATAGTGATGTAATAATTGAGGTTGTAGATGCTAGAAACATCGAGGGCACAAGAAATCCGAAATTAGAAAAATGGATTTCTGAAAAGCTTGGTAAAGAGCTTATGATCGTAGCATCTAAATCTGATTTGGTTGATGAAGAAGCTCTTAAACATAAATTAAAATCTTTACCATTTAAAACAGCTTATTTTTCTTATTCTAAAAGGAAAGGTGCAGGAAGTATAAAAAAATTGTTGTATGTGCTGTCTTATTATCTAAAAAAGAAAGCCAATAAAGATAAGATAAAAGTAGGCATAGTTGGTTATGCGAACATCGGAAAAAGTTCTTTGATAGACCTTTTAGTGAGGGGAAAAAAGGCAAAAAATTCTCCTGTTCCTGGATTTACTAGAGGTGTTAAATGGATAAAACTTCGAGATGATATTTTGTTGATAGATACACCTGGTATTTTTGAAAATAAGGAGTTGGCTGTGGATAAGTGCAACATTGATCCTGAAAAAACTGAAACTTTGGATTATGTAATTGATTTTCTTGAAAATTACCGAAATAAGTTAAGCAATTTGGAAGAGTTAACAGGAACCGTTTTCGAAAACCCTCTTCAATTTTTAAAGGATTATGCAAAAAAGAGAGGTTTTATTAAGAAAGGAGGAGAATTAGATTTGGAAAGAGCTGCAAAAGAAATAGTGAGGTTATGGAATCAAGGTAAGCTGCGCGTGCACATTTAACAGTGATAACTTTAAAAACTTTAATTAAATTTTATTAACTGTATGAACTCTGGACTGAAATATGGACTATCTGCTTTTATGGAAGAGCATAAGAAGCATTATAATTCAGATTTTGATTATAATAAACTTCATCCTTTTCTAAAAGAAGCTCTTTTGGATTTTTTTGATGGGAGGGGTTGGATTTCCCATAGTTTTTTGGAGTTGTTTCATTCTTTGTCTTCTTTGCCAAGAGGAAATGAACTAGGTGAAAATGCTTTCGTAGAGGATTTAGCAGTAGTCTTGAAAGCTTTGCCTAAATACGAAAATGTTACTTTAGATGATGTGGAAGAAATTACAGGAGTTTTATATGCGTTGACTGTGTATACGAAAAGCAATCTTCTGGGAAATAAGAGTTATGTTGATGATGATAAAGTTATAAGAGGCTATTTGTCTGAAATATTTTCTTTTGAAACTGGGAATTTGAAAGAAGGCCATTTTTCTGAAAATTTAGTGTTTTATTTGAAAAATGCAGATTTGTTGGGAAGTGCAATCGTGAATAGTCG
>JAADEF010000089.1 GCA_013153555.1 Candidatus Nanohalarchaeota archaeon
TCTTATTTTAATTACAACTTCTTTCATTTTCTGCATTTTTTCACCTATATAAGTAGAATAATATATTAGGGTTTTTAAATCTTTTGTAAATAAATTTAAAGATTGCCTTCCAAACAGCTATTATGTCAGAACAAGAATATAAAGCAGAAGACATAAAAGTTCTTGAAGGGTTAGAGGCTGTAAGAAAAAGACCTGCAATGTATATAGGAGATACAGGTTTTAGAGGCTTTCATCACCTTCTTTGGGAAGTTGTGGATAATGCCATTGATGAGGCTTTAGCAGGATATGCAAAAAATATAACAGTCATTATAAAAAAAGATGACAGTATAGTGGTAAAAGATGATGGAAGAGGCATTCCTGTAGATATTCATCCTCAATATAAGGTTTCTGCGTTGGAATTGGTGCTTACGAAGCTCCATGCAGGAGGAAAATTCGACAGCAAAACATACAAGGTTGCAGGAGGATTGCATGGAGTAGGTATAAGTGTTGTTAATGCATTAAGCGAATTTGTAGATGTAAAAGTTAAGCGCGATGGTAAAATATGGCACATTCGTTTTGAAAAAGGAGGGAAAAAAGTAAAAGATTTGGAAGTAATAGGTGAGACACAAGAAACAGGTACTGAAGTACATTTTAAACCTGATGCAAGCATTTTTGAGATTACAGAATTTGATGAAAAATACATAAAAGCAAGGCTCAAAGAGCTCGCATATTTAAATCCTGGTGTGAGAATCAAACTCATCAATGAAAAAACTGGAAAAGAATATGAATTTTTGTTTGAGCGAGGTATAGAAGAGCTTGTTGAAGAATTAAGCAAATACAAAAATGCTCTCACACCAATTATTGCTTATAGCGGTAAAAAAGATGACAGCGAAGTAGATATTGCTTTTAGGTATGTGGAAGAAGATGTAAAGCTTATCAAAGGTTATGTAAACAACATTCATACGGTTGAAGGAGGAACACATATTGCTGGTTTTCTAAATGCTTTGTCTCGTGTACTTAGAGAAAGAATTGCTAAAGAGAAGCTAATGAAATCTAATGTTGATATAGAGATAGAAGATATAAAGGAAGGTTTAATTGCTGTTGTTTCAATGAGGTTGCCGCAACCTCAATTCGAAGGACAAACCAAAACTAAATTAGGAACAAGTAAAGCAAAGCAAATTGTTTATGCCATAAGTGTTGAAAAGCTCAACACATATTTTGATAAAAATCCAAAAGTTCTTAAAACAATAGCGAACAGGATAGAAAGTGCTGCTCAAGCAAGATTAGCTGCTAAAAGAGCAAGAGAACTAGTAAAAAGAAAAACAGCTTTGGAAGCATCTACTTTACCAGGCAAGCTTGCAGATTGTTCTGAAAAAAATGCTGAAAAAACAGAGCTCTTTATTGTGGAAGGCGAGAGTGCAGGCGGTTCTGCAAAGCTTGCGAGAGATAGGCATGTGCAGGCGGTTCTGCCTTTAAAAGGTAAAATCTTAAATGTTGAAAAAGCTAACCTATTAAAGGTTTTAAAAAATGATGAAATAAAAGCATTAATTGCTGCCATAGGCACAGGCATAGGTGAAAATTTTGACATTTCAAAGCTTCGCTACGGCAAAATAATAATAATGACTGATGCAGATGTTGATGGAGCACACATAAGATCTTTGCTTTTAACCTTCTTTTACCGCTATATGAAAGAGCTTATTGATAAAGGACATGTGTATGTTGCTTTGCCACCACTTTACAAAATAAAATCCGGTAAAGAGGTATGGTATGTGTATTCAGATGAAGAAAAAGACGCCATTCTAAAAAAGCTTGAAGGCAAGAGCTTTGAGATCCAGCGCTACAAAGGTCTTGGAGAAATGAATCCTGATCAGCTTTGGGAAACTACCATGAACCCAAAAAACCGCTATCTCAAAAAAATAACGGTAGAAGATGCTATAGAAGCAGAGGAAATGTTTAGCTTGCTCATGGGCGAGAAAGTAGAGCCAAGAAAGCAGTTCATCATGCAACACGCCAAAGAGCTTGCAAGAGAAGAGCTGGATGTGTAAAACAATTTTAACATCATTTTATTACCTAGACTTTGCATTTGTAATACAAATGTAATACGTGTTTTACAACAACGCTTAATGATGACTATCGGTAGTCTACCAAGCCTTAAATAGAAGTTATGCTATTTCTTAGTAATAAATATTTCTTTAGAAGTGATTGTAATGTATAGAAAAGTACTAATCGGGAATCCTGCTCAGTTAGAGGCAGAAAGTATAGAACTAAAAAAAGGAGAATTATATCACGTGATTATGGATCTTCCCTTTGGATGTAATTTGGAATGTCTGAAATGCTATAGGAGAGGTGCTCGTGTATCTTTTGACGATATGCACGTAGATATAAGAAAAAAAGTAATAGCCAAAAGTAAAGAAAGAAATGCTCAAGTTTTAGTGATACCAGGAGAAGGAGAACCTTTAATGCATAAAAAAAGATTATTTGAGCTTATAAGTTATGCTCATAGCTTAGGTATGATGCCTCTCATTTACACCAATGGACATTACTTAGATGAAGAAACTATTAAAAAACTCATAAAATATAATACAACAGTAATTTTCTCTTTAGATTCAGTAAATCCCGAAACTTATAAGTTTTTAACAGGAGGAAAAGGAGATCTTGAAAGAGTAATGAATAACTTTAAAATGTTAAAGAAAGCGTATAAGCGGTTTGTAAGAATAGAAGGAGATACGCTTTACACAAAGTTAGGTGTTATTACTATTGTAACGCAACCCAACAAAAAAGAAATTTCTCAAATAAAGGAATTTATAGGGGATGAAGTTTTTCATATAGTTAACTTTCCGATAAAAGCAGGAAAAGCAGAAAAGAATTGGGATGTGTTGGTAGGAGATGAAGAAGGATTGAAAGAGTTAAAAGCAATAGCTAATGAACATACAGATGCAGCAGTCGGAGGGTTAACAGCATCCTATAAGGGCAGGTGTATTGCATTACATAATGGCGTAACGGTGGACACTAATGGTGATGTGCTGGCATGTCCTGCTGCCGTTAATGTGATCTTGGGCAACATACAAGAAGAAAGCTTGGATTCTCTGCTTGAAAAGAAGCAGAAATATTTAGAGGAAAGAGGAAATCCAACATGTTTGCTTAGAGAACTAAGCAAAAAATCTGTGCCTGTGCTTAAGTATCATGATGGCGTGAGTGGGAAAAGGATTTAAGGCATTATAGTGGTAACTAAAAATTCATATTTTCTTAAATTTAAGCTTCTTCCTCATCTCTTCTTTACTTTTATTTGCAAACTGAAACATACGCATCCATGAATAAAGATAACTCAACATGCCTCTTTCCTTGGAAAGCTCTTTTATAAAATTCGTGCCTAATTTAGGATAGTGATTAAGGAAAAATTCAAAATCAGGTTTTAAAATAAGATCATCCACATAAAACCTACCAGTATCGTCTAAAAATCCTTTAATTGCGAAAAGTTTACTATCTATGACACGAGAAATTTTTTCCATATCTTTTTTTAATTTCTTGTTAAGTGTGAATTTGTAAGATTCTCCACTGCTGTCTACCTTTACACCATATGCATTACTACCTAACATCATAATTTTTAAACGTTCATAAGAATCCGGCATCTCTTGTATGATTAAGGGTTTTTTAAGAACTTCAATAGTATCAAGAATAGAGGAAAGAGATTCTCTAGATTTCACCAAAATTTCAGATTTCTGATCAGGTATTTTCAAAAGCACAGGATAACGTATGTTTTCTAAGTAGTTCTCAATTATTTTTTTACTCTTGGCAACAAGAGTCACAGGAACAAGAATGTTGCTATTACTCATCAAATTAAGAAAATGCAAATAGTTAGAGTAATAGTAAAGGGCCCTTCCAGAAATCAAAGAATAAAAATTTTTCTTATTTATCTCATCCAACACAAATTTAAATAAATCTAAGTAGCGGTCATCTATAAAAGGAATAAAGAAATTATAAGAATTAAGTATATTTTTGCCTTTAAATAAAACCTCTGTTTTTAGTCCTGTTTTAACTATAACCGAACTAATAGATGCTAAACCAACATTATAACCTGCTTCTTTAAGCTGATTATAAAATCCTATTTCATACTCTTTTTTTCCATTTCCGGTGAGAATTAAAATTTTTAATTGCATACCATCACTCTTCTACAACATCTACTTTCTTTAACTGTTCAATAAGATTTTTATTCTTTAATCCGTTTTTTGCTTCAATAGTCTCATGAGTTAGGCTAACATCCACCACAAAGCGATTGAGCAACACATCTCTACCTATAAGCATCAAAGTGCTCATGTTTTCCCTAACTGCCAAATTAGCTTTCGGAACTTTAATGCGTTGACCTTTTATTTCCAATTCCAATGGAACCGCAACTCTTATAACCTCATCACTACCTATATTGGTTTTTGATTTAACTTTTACATATCCTACTATAGGACCTAACCGAAGTTTGCTTGCAAGTTTTATATCTATACTGGTTGTTGATGCTCCTGTATCCATTAAAGCATAAACTTCTGCTTTTCTTCCATCATTTCCATAAACAGTTACCTTTTCAATGAGGCCTAAGGTTTCTTTACCCATATATTTGAGTTGCTCCGTTAATCTTTTTAAGCTTTATTATATGGTCCGCAATATCTTTAACCATCTCTTCATGAGAAACAATAATAATCTGTTTAAGATTGAGCTTTTCTAAAAGTTCGCGCATATTTTGAATCTGCTCACTAGAAAAACCATCAGTAGGCTCATCCAGAATAAGCAAATCTTTTGTTTGTATGGTATCAATAAGCTGATTCATGATTTTATTAAGCGCAAGCCTATACGCCAAAGCAACAGAAGTTTTTTCGCCTCCAGATAAATGAACATAATCAATAGTATAGCCCCCTTCTTGTTTTATCACAGGAGTAAAAGTTTCATCAATATCTGCTCTTAAATCAGTATGTTCAAGCAACTGCTCAAACCATTCCTTAAAATAAGCATTAAACTGCATATTAATACTGCTCATCACCTTTTTTTCAATAGAATCAATCAATGGAATAAATTTGCTTTCTAAAAAATGTACTATTTGCTCTAATTTCTCTTTCTTTTTCATTACTTTTTCCTTTTTTTCTTTCTCTGCTTGAAGAAGTAAAATCTGCTTATCTATTTCAGCAATTTTTCCTCTAATCATGCTTATGTGTTGCATAACAGCTAGATGTTTATTTTTAATTTCTTCATATTTGTGCTTATTATGTTTTAAATCTTCCAGATCTTGTTTTTTTCTTATA
>JAADEF010000038.1 GCA_013153555.1 Candidatus Nanohalarchaeota archaeon
TTAATAAAATATAGTAACAATTACGAAGAATTTAAATTTAAAAAAGAGATATTGGATGAGCTTTTAAAAGCAGAAGGATATGAGTTAGTGGATGTATTTCTTTCTCCCTACTCTTATAACAGCTATTTGCTATATGAGAGGAGAAAATAATGTTAAAAAAAGGAGAAGCTCCTATACTGTCAGGGGTATTATATACGGGCATAGTGATAGTGGGTATTACTATTGTACTTTTATCTTTGAAGCCTTATTTGGAAGTAAAGAAAGCAGAAATGGAAATTGATGCTTCTTTTTTATGTATTGATTCGTTAGTAAAATCTATTAAAGAAGTGATGTATGCTGTACCTGGTAGCTCTAAAGAAATTAGATGTAGTTTTAAAAGAGGAGTGTTGTCTGTGCTTGATAATGCTTTAATTTGGGATGTTGAAATACCTGTAAGTTATGATCTTTCTAAATTCAAAGGATGGGATGTTGTTCAATACATTAATGCAACAGAAGAAAATGGTTATTATGTGTTGTATAATAGAATAGTTGAGGTGAATATTAGTGCAGTAGGTAATGCGAAGGATATGGTGCTGTATAATCTTACAGAGGCTTTTAACTATTTAAAAAACAAAAAGCACAATCTTATTCTTTCTAAGAAGATACGATTTTTCTTAGATAATGAAAGTTGCGAGGTCGGATATGGATATACTTATTTGAAAGATAAAAATGCAGTAGGTATGCACATAGAACCGGCAGAATGCATGCCTTATGATGTTATTTTTGTTTTGGATAGCGAGTTTCAAGATTTTGTAAGAATTTTTGTAAGTTTTTAAAGTTTTTAAGCGTGAGTAATGTGTATGAATGAAAAAGAGATTAGAATTGTTGCTGAAGAAGAAGCTATAAAAAATAAAGCAAAATATGGAGAAGCTAGTTCTAAAGTTGTTTTTGGAATGGTGATGAAAAATTTAAAAGGAAAGATCTCTAAGCAAGACATTGTAAAAGTTAGAGAAATTGTAGAAAATATTGTTGAAGAAGTTAATAAAAGAAAAGATGTAGTGATGAAGGAGAAGGATAAAGAACAGAAAGCAAATAAAGAGAAACTTTACGATATTAATTATTTAATAGAAAATCTTAAGCCTTTACCTAATGCTAAACATGGTGAGGTTGTTACTAGGATGGAACCCTCTCCTTCTGGACCACTGCATTTAGGGCATATATTCACGCTTTTAATCAATTACTGGTATGCTAAAAAGTATAATGGAAAATTCATATTAAGAATAGCAGATACTAATGCCAAGAACATACTTCCTGAAAGTTATAATATGATTGCAGAAGATGCGGAATGGTTGATTGGGGAGCTTCCTGAAATTGTTACACAATCAGAACGTATGGAGCTTTATTATGAAGTTGCTAAATATTTGATAGAAGATGGAAGAGCATATGTTTGTACTTGTAAGCCTGAAAAGTTTAAAAAATATGTGGATGCTAAGAAGCCATGTCCACATAGAGACCAATCCATCTCTAAGAATTTAGAAATGTGGGAAAGAATGCTGAAATGCAGATATGATGAAGGAGAAGCTGTGTTAAGGATTAAGACTAATTTAGAGCACGAGAATCCTGCTGTTAGAGATTGGCCTGCTTTTAGGATCATAAAAGAGAAACATCCTCTTACTCATCATAAATACTGTGTATGGCCCCTTATGAATTTTAGTGTGGCTGTTGATGATCATCACAACAACATTACTCATGTTATTAGGGGTAAGGATCATTTAGTCAATACTGAGAGACAAAAATACATTTACGAATATATGCAATGGGACTTACCTGAGTTTTTGCATATGGGAAAAATTAATTTTACTGATTTGAAGTTAAGCACCACACAAATCAAAAAGGACATAAAAGAGCATAAGTATGAAGGATGGGATGATGTTAGATTGCCTTTTGTGAGATCCTTTAAAAAAAGAGGATTTCATCCAAAAGCTTTTTCTATATGGGTGCTTCAAATTGGTTTTACCACACGGGATAAGAAAACAAGTTATGAAGAATTTATGAAAAATCTCATTAAAATAAATAGGGTTTTAATAGATAAAGAATCTCGCCGTTTGTTTTTTGTAAAAGATCCTGTAAAAATTAAAATTATTAATTTAAAGGAGGATGTGGAAATTAAACTTCCCTATCATCCTGATGTTTCTGAATATGGCGAAAGGATGTTGAATTTAAAGGCTTCGGATCCTTATGTTTTTTTAGAAAAAAACGATTGGGAAAGGTTAGATAAAGAAAAATCTATGAGGCTCAAAGGATTGGGTGTGTTGAGGAAGAAAAGCGATAATGAAGGAGAATTGGATCTTCACGATACTGCTTCTAAACTTCCTGTTGTTCATTATTTGCCATCTGGAAATGAGATTAAAGCAAAAGTAGTGATGCCTGATGCTTCTATTATTGATGGGTTGGCAGAATACAATCTTAAAGAATTTTTTAAAGAATCGAGGTTTCAATTTGAACGGTTTGGTTTTGTGAAACTTGATAAAATATATATAGACCCCTTACTATATTATATTCATAAGTAGAGGTGAGAAGGATGCTCGGTTTTCTTAAAAAGCATGATAAAAATAAAAAAGATGAAGAACTTGAGCAAATAAAGGAAAGTATAGATAAAGAAAGCGTACAGCCTCAGCAAACAGCTCAACCATCACAATTATCTAATTTACAAGCAGGAGAAGTTCCACCTCTTGAGCAAGCATTGTCTTCTTCACCATCTGATAATGTTTCTTCTTTACCTTCGTCAAATGTTGATACTTCTTCTGCTAAGGTGGGGGAACCTCCGGTGAAAGCACAACCTTCTGCTGATGCTGTTGAAACATTACAGAGCAGTCAGCAGCCTGTTGAGAGTTCTGACCCATCACAATCAGAAAAATCTGCATCTCAAGATGATTTAGAAAAGCTTTTTAGCTCTAATTCTGAAAATAATGTAGAAAAAGGAGAAAACCAACCTTCTCCTACAACAGATATTTTACCTTCTCAACCTACCTCCTCTTCTTTAATGGCTGTTAATGAGGATGTAATAAAGGAAGCAGAAGCAACTGTTAAAATATCTCCTCCTTTGTTTATTAGTGTGCAAAAATATAAAGAAATAATTAATGAGCTGTTAAACCTAAAAGCATCTTTGGTTAGCATGGAGAGTGTGGTAAAAGAGCTTAACCGCGCAAGAGATGAAGAGGTAAATGTTTTAAAAACCAGCATAGATGAGCTGGACAACATTAACAAAAAAATAAAGTATTTTGTTGAAGCATTTAAGATAAATGGGTGAAGGTAATGGGTTTTAAAGTTATACTGGATAAGGATACTTGCATAGGATGTGGTGTGTGCGCTTCCATTGCACCTGAAATATTTGAAATTAAAAATATGAAATCTAATTTAGTAGGTATGGAGCCTGTAACTTCTGGAAAGCAAGAAAGAGCTTTGAAAGATGATGAAGTTGAAAAAGCAAAAGAAGCGTCAAATTCGTGCCCTACTAAATCTATAAGCGTGGTGGAGGTTTAGTTTAGAGGGGGTGAAACTTTTGCACGAAGATGTAGAAATAAGACAAATAGAAGAATTTAACGAATTCAAGGCATTTATTTTATGGTTTTTAGGATCTGTATTTGTTTTCATAGCTTCGTGGATAGCAGGACATTTGGAATGGGTGTATGGCACAACCCCTCTTAGTTTCTGGTTTTCTGCTATTTTGGCTTTTGTGCTTTTTATGGTTGGTAGCTTTTTATGGATAGTTGTTGCAGTTCAAGTAGTTCAAAGCAGAGTATGATGGTGTGTATGTATGCAAGAATATAGAGATATAGTTGTGATTGCAGGTATTCCGGGTGTAGGTAAAACTACTGTGGTTGAGGAAGCAGTAAAAAAATTAAAAACTTATAAAATTGTGAATTTCGGAGATGTGATGTTTGAAATAGCTAAAAGTGAAGGTTTAGTTAAACATAGAGATGATATGCGCAAGTTAAGCCCTGAAACTCAAAAGAAGATTCAAAGACATGCAGCCAAAAAAATCGCAGGCATGGCAGCTGACAGCAACATTATTGTTGATACGCATATCAGCATTAAAACACCAAAAGGCTACTTACCTGGACTGCCTTTGTGGGTGTTAGAGGAGTTAGAGCCTACAAAGATAGTTATTATTGATGCTACTGCTGAAGAAATCTTTTTAAGGCGTAAAAGAGACAATACTCGTAGAAGAGATGATGAAAGTTTGGAAAGCATAAAGTTTCATCAACGCTACAACATTTATTTAGCTGCTTCTTATAGCATGGTTAGCGGTGCTACTGTCAGCATAGTATATAATAAAGAAGGAAAAATACTGGAAGCTGTGAAGGAGCTGACGTCTATTTTGGAGCAGGATTAATTTTTGCGATTTTTTATCCATTGTTTTCCGTACTGCCAAACCGTGGAAGGCTTAAGCTGCTTTATCTCTTCCTGTGTATATCCTTCATTTAATAAAACATCTATTACTTCTTCCCATTCTTCTTTTGGTATTTTTAAATAGCCTATGATGGCTGAATATGCTTTTTTTAATTTTTCTTCTGTATTATCGCTATTTCTAAATTCTTTTTCATAAAGTTGGATAAGAGGGCATTGATAAATTCCTTTTAAATATTTACCTGTTTCATTCATTTTTTCTAAATCATCTGGATTTTTTATTTTCCCCATGATAATTTCTTTGAATAGATTGTAATCTCCAATAGGGTAGTCGCCTTGAACTATTTGTGAATAGATCCTTTGAATTTGTGAAAGATCATAAAGTTCTTTTTCTTCTAATGTAGGTTCTCTTCGAGGAAGGGATGAAAGCAAATTTATTTGTTGTGCAAGTTTTTCATATTTAGGTTTATATTTTTTAGGAATTATATATGCAAGATCTTCAAATTGTTCTTTTATTTCTTTGATTGTTTGAGTTGGATTGTTTTTACTTCTTACACCATCAATTGCTTCCAATTGTCGATATATTTCGGTCTTTACGTCCTCAGGTAAATATGGATCTTCTGTTAATTTGCGATATAATTCACCAATTTCTTTTATTGATGGAGGCACATTACCTTTGGTCATAAAATTCAATGCTTTTTCTCTAGGACTTTTTTGACTTTCATACATATTTTATCACCTTATAGTTGTAATATATATGTATATAATATTTTAAAAATTTATCGGTGTTTTATTACATATGAGTAATGATCCTCTAAAGTA
>JAADEF010000036.1 GCA_013153555.1 Candidatus Nanohalarchaeota archaeon
TATGGTTGAACCTGCTAAAGCTTTTTGTATGGGCTCTGTAATATCAGCAATATAATAATTACGAGGTAAGAAAGGTAAACATCTTGAAGGATTGTATTCGGTTAAAATGCATGCTGTTTTTTCAATTCGTGTTTTTTCTTTCCAGTTAGTCACAAACAAAGCACGAGTAACATTGCAGCCTTTCAAATAAGTAAGATTAACTTTTGCTTTAAAATAGCCAACATCATAAAAACCTTTATAAGTACCTCTATGTCCTAAATTAGATAAAGAATGTGTTGCCCAAGAATCAGCATATGCTTCTACATACAGCAGGTTCAACCATAAAAAAACAGCAACAATAAATAGAAAAGATTTCAAAAATTTGCGGTTAAATGATGCGAAAAATGTAAAATTAAAGCCCATAAAAAATATATGTTTTCAAATATATAAAAGTTTTGATTCGGAATCTTAACCAATGAAAAATAAAAAAGAAGAGGTAAGCAACTGCTTCTATTGTTTGCTACCTTAGCTTCATTTTAATCTTCTTCCTTTTCCTCCATTTTCTTTTCCACTTCTGCAATTCTAAACCTCGTTTTTATCACTGTATCGGGATTTAAAGATATGCTGTCAATTCCCTGCTCAACCAAAAATTCAGCAAATTCTGGAAAGTCAGAAGGAGCCTGCCCGCAGATACCTATTTTTCTGCCGTTACGTTTAGCACCTTTAATGGCCATGCCGATTAGATTTTTAACTGCCTCGTTACGTTCATCATATACATGAGCTACCAATGCTGAATCCCTATCCACGCCAAGAGTAAGCTGTGTTAAATCATTACTTCCAATAGAAAATCCATCAAAATGTTTGGCAAATTCATCAATCAAAATCACATTGCTTGGAATCTCCACCATAACATAAACTTCCAAGCCATTAGCACCTCGTTCCAATCCGTATTCTTTCATAATATTTAGTACTTTTTTACCCTCTTCCACGGTTCTGCAAAAAGGTATCATTACTTTAACATTCACTAACCCCATCTCGTCTCTCACTTTCTTAATAGCTAACAGCTCTAATCCAAACGCATCCTTAAACTCCTTACTGTAATATCTGCTTGCTCCTCTCCATCCAATCATAGGATTCTCTTCTTGCGGTTCATATAAGTACCCACCCAACAAATTGCGGTATTCATTAGATTTAAAGTCACTAAACCTAACAATCACATCCTTTGGATAGAATGCAGCAGCAATCAATGCAATACCTTCTGCCAGCTTATCAATATAAAACTGCACTTTATCATCATATGCCTTCGTACGCTCATCTATTTGTTTTATTAAACCACTCTCTCTTCCTTCTTCCTTCATTTTTTTATAATCTAATAAAGCCCGAGGATGTATGCCAATATGCGAATTAATAATAAATTCTTCTCTTGCTAATCCCACACCATCATTAGGCAAAAAGCTTAAATTAAATGCTTGTTCAGGATTAGCCACATTCATCATAATCTTAGTTTTGGTTTCAGGTATTGATGTAAGATCAATTTCTTTGACCTCATATTTAAGCCTACCTTCATACACATAACCTTCCGTACCTTCTGCACAGCTAACAGTTACATCTTGCCCTGTCTTCAATACCTCAGTTGCATTACCCGTACCCACAACAGCCGGTATACCAAGCTCCCTACTAACAATAGCAGCATGGCTCGTTCTACCTCCTTTGTTGGTTACAATTGCAGAAGCTATTTTCATAATAGGTTCCCAGTCAGGATCAGTTTTATCAGTTACAAGCACCTCTCCTGGCTGGAATTCATGAATGCGAGAAACATCCTCTATAACTCTTACTTTACCAACAGCAATTTTATCACCAACACTCAAGCCTTTAACCAAAATTTTACCATGCTCTTTTAGCTCATATTGTCTAATAACATGCTTATCTTTTTGACTTTGAACTGTTTCTGGTCTTGCCTGCACAATGTAAAGCTTATTTTCTATACCGTCTTTAGCCCATTCAATATCCATGGGCATATCTCGCCCATATTTCTGAGAGTAATGCTCCTCAATCAGCATACCCCATTTAGCCAAAGTAAGAATTTCATCATCATTCAAAGCATAGCTATTTCTTTCTTTTTCAGTTGTTTCAACATTTTTAGTTGGTTTCATGCTGTCTTCTGTATAAATCATCTTAATTTCTTTTGTACCTAACCGCTTAGAAATAATAGGTTTAAAACCTTTCTTCAAAGTAGGTTTAAACACATAGTATTGATCTGGATTTACTGCTCCCTGCACAACATTCTCTCCCAATCCATAAGCAGCATTAATAAGCACCACATCTCTAAACCCTGTTTCAGTATCTAAGGTAAACATCACACCGCTTGCTCCCTTATCACTTCTTACCATCTTTTGCACGCCTACAGACAAAGCAATACTAAAATGATCAAACCCTTTATCTTCTCTGTAGCTAATAGCTCTGTCCGTAAATAAAGAAGCAAAACACTTTTTAACAGCATCCATTAATGCATGTTTTCCCCTTATATTAAGATAAGTTTCTTGCTGTCCTGCAAAACTAGCATCAGGTAAATCTTCAGCAGTTGCAGAACTCCTCACAGCCACATCCACTGCTTCAGTATTGTACTGAGCAGACAGCTTATCATAAGCTTCTTCTATTTCGCGTTTAAGTTTTTCAGGAAATTCAGCATGCAAAATAAGATCTCTTACTTTCGCTCCTCTTTCTCTCAAATTATTAACATCCTTAGTATCTAAATCTTTCAGCACATCTTTTATTTTTTCAATTAAACCATTCTCTTTCATAAAATAGCGGTAAGCAGTAGCTGTAATAGCAAATCCATTAGGCACATTAATGCCTTTAGGTGTAAGATTCCTATAAAGCTCTCCTAAGGAAGCATTTTTACCACCCACCAGCCTTACATCCTTCACATCCACTTCTTCAAACCATAATATCAGCTTAGATTCTTTAGAATTACTCACCATAGTTTTCACCTTTCCTTTAAACCTTACCTAGGCACGCATTTATTAGAGTTTTCATCCCATGAACAGTGATCGTTAGCATTACACACATCTTTATTAACCAAAGCATTACAGGTAAGCTCTTGACTTTTGAAAGACTCCATTACATCGCCTGCTCTTGATCCTAAATCACTTATGTTGCCTGTTGTCATCGTTATGATGGCAATGGCTATTATAAGAAGCACCACTATACTCACTACCACAGCAATCGCTGTACTTAATCCCTTCCTTTTCATCATATCACCACTTTTACAACAAAACCTTTACTTCGCAAACATCACCCACCAATTCAGCAAATTTTTCTGCATCTTTTTCCAATCCTTCTAGATAATTATAATGCATAGGTACTGCTATTTTAGGTAAGATAGTTTTGACAGCTTTAACAGCATCAAACTCGTCCATTACATACACGCCTGAGATAGGTACAAAAAACACATCTACTTTTCCTTTTAAACTTTCCATCTCTGGAATAAAATCAGTATCTCCTGGATGATATACAGTAACATCTTCTGCATTAACAACATAACCTATACCTAAACCGCGTGGATGATACGGCTTATCAGTATTATAAGCAGGTACTGCTGTGATTTTTAAGTTTGGAAGATCTGCGGTTTCTCCTTCGCTTAATTCTATCAGCTCTGCATTAGGAACCGCTTCTTTAACCACATCAGAGCATTTAGAATTTTTAGGCACCACAACTGTGCAATTTTCTTTACACACTTTTTTCAATGCATCTAAAGAACAATGATCGAAATGTTCATGAGTAATAAGCACATAATCTGCTTTATCCTCGTAAAGCTTGCTATCTAAATTAGCGTACGGATCAATATAAACAGTAAAGTTTTGAGTTTTGAGCTTCACAGAAGCATGCCCTATCAAACACATCTCCACATTTCCATATTTAAAACATCCCATAATATTCTTATAAAGCTTCTACATGCATATATATTTTATGATACCTCTTTCAGAAGTTAAGAAATACTATCTCAAACCAGGAATATTAGAAGAAATTCATCGTGTTGGAGAAGAAAGAGAAGTTGTACCAGTCTACAAAGCCAAATTCTATGGAAAAAGACCAAGTTACATGCCTTACATTACAGATTATAAATTAGCGGTAAGTGATGGAGCAACCTCGTTTCACATGTCTGTGGAAAGATGGAAAAATGTGCTAGATTTAGAAAAAGCAAAAGACAGCAAATTAGCGTTAGATGAATTAAGAACTGGCTGGGATTTAATATTCGACATAGATGCTAAAGAAGGGAAAGAAGGAATAAAATATGCCATTATTACTGCGGAAGAAATAATAAAATTTCTACAAGAAGAAGGAATAAAAAACATATATGTTAAGTTTTCTGGAAGCAGAGGATTTCACATTGCAGTAAATGGAAAAGGATTTCCTGAAAAAATAATGGGTAAACCCACACCACAACATTATCCCGATCTTTTACATAAAATTGTATTTTACATTAAGCATAAGATCACACCCTTTGCAACTCAACGCATACAAGAAGAATTAGAAACATCCAAATCATTAGATGAGCTGGTAGAAATAGAAGGAAATTGGTCGTACAGACACTTATTTAGAGCACCATATTCTCTTAACGAAAAAACTTGGCTCATAAGCTTACCTCTTTTCTTTTATCAGTTAAAAAAATTCACACTCGACATGGCAGAAATAAAAAACTTCAAAGGAGTTCGCATAAAATTTTTAGAAAAATGGGAAGTTGATGAATTAGAACTTCTAAGCTTGGAAGCCATTGATTTTGCAGAAACACACGAATACGAAAAGGAGAGGGAAGCATTTCTTGCAAAAACAATATTGAAAAAAAGAAAAGGAGAAATAACTAGTC
>JAADEF010000021.1 GCA_013153555.1 Candidatus Nanohalarchaeota archaeon
TGTTAAATGTTGCAGATCCTGTGAAGGTAGAGGTTCCGGTTACTGTTAAACCTCCTAATGTTAAAGCATGAGTAGTTTCTGCTCCATTATTAGTTATGCTTTGTAATGTTTCTTCTGTTCTTCCTATGTCTATTCTTCCGTTGTTGTTTTCATCAATGCTTATGTCTGAGCTGGGGCTTATTGAGATTTGTTGGAGAGTATGCCAAGGCTTAGAAAAATCAATCGTTGCAAATGCGTTATATACTAATATAGAAGATGTTATCACAATTATTCCTGCCAACACCACCAGCACATGAGTGTAGGATTTCATAATTTTAATTAATGTTTTAGGAAATATATATAGTTTTTCTTTACTTTTAATCCGAAAATTAATTTAAAAGTTAAATCATCACCATAAAAATATAGCAAAACAAGTGATAGTATGAAAGTGGCGGTTATAGGAAGTGGATATGTGGGTTTGGTTACAGGAGCGTGCTTTACATTAAAAAAACACGAAGTTGTATTAGTTGATGTTGTTAAAGAAAAAGTAGACAAGATAAATAAAGGTATTTTGCCCATATACGAGCCAGGACTGGATGAAATAGTTAAAGAAGCATTAGAGGAAAAGCTATTAAAAGCAACTACTGATTACAAAGAAGCACTTGAAAATGCAGATATGGTGTTTATTGCAGTGCCTACACCTTCAAAAGAAGATGGCAGTTTGGATGTAAAATACATAGAACAAGTTGCTTCACAAATAGCCGAAACCTTAGAGGGATTAAAGCCTAGAAAATTGTTGTTAGTAATGAAATCAACTGTTCTTCCGGGCACTACGGAAAATATCTTTAAAGAAATTATCATTAACAAAGTAAGTGAAGAATGGAAAGGAAAATTAAGCTTTGCCATGAATCCTGAATTTTTAAGAGAAGGTATTGCAGTTGAAGATTTTTTAAATCCAGATAGAGTTGTTATAGGTATAGAAGATGATTATGGAAAAGATCTTCTTTCAAAACTGTATTTGGATTTTGTTAACGAAGACAAAATACTTATCACACCTATCAAAGTTGCAGAACTCATAAAATACGCTTCTAATGCCTTTTTAGCAATGAAAATATCCTTTGCTAATGAAATAGGCAATTTGTCTAAAAGTTTAGGCATAGATGTTTATCAGGTTATGGATGGCGTAGGCATGGACAAAAGGATAGGAAGAGCATTTTTAAATGCTGGATTAGGGTTCGGGGGAAGTTGCTTTCCTAAAGATGTGTCTGCACTTCTCAATTTTGGTAGAGGATTAGGTCATAAAATGCTATTGCTTGACGCAACTCTGCAAATAAACAAAGAACAGCCTAAAAAGTTGGTTGATCTTGCCTTAAAAAGATATGGGAGCTTGAAAGATAAAGAAATAGTGGTTTTAGGATTAGCATTTAAACCCAATACTGATGACATTAGAGAGAGTAAAGCCATTGAGCTTATAAAACTTCTTTTAGATGAGGGTATAAAAGCAGTTCATACTTATGATCCTGCTGCCATGGAAAATGCTAAAAAGTATCTTAGCAACAACAAAATAAAGTATCATGCAACTTTGGAAAATGCTCTATCCTCAGCAGAAATAGTTTTTATTGCCACAGAATGGCAGGAATTTAAAAACGAAGATCTGTATGAAGGGAAAGAAGTATTTGACGGAAGAAGAGTAATAGAAGGCAAAAAAGCAAAATATTATGAAGGGATATGTTGGTGATTTCATGCATAGCATAGGTAAAATCGTAAGTGCATCTTCCGAAAGCATCATCATAAAGGTTAATCAACAAGCAAAAGCGGAATTAGGCATGCTTTTATATGTAAAAACCGCAACTAATAAAGTTTTTATTTATCAGTCTTATGAGTTGCTTGTAGGCAGTCAAACAGATCAAAAAGAAAGAGAATATATTGCTGAGATGCTTAATTTTGAAAAGGTTGAAATAAAGGAAGAAGCGTTGAGGCATTATGTCCTTATGAAGGCAAAGCCATTAGCAATATTGGATGACAATACTTTTAAATCCGTTAAATCGATCCCTCCACTATATGCAGAAGTGTATGAGATAAATGAAGAGTTAGCTTCGTTAATTTCAACACAGTATGAAGGAATAGATATAGGAAGATTGCGTTCAGGTTCAGAAGAACTTCCTGTTTCTATACACTTAAATATAAACAAAATGCTCACTCACCACATATTTGTTGGAGCCACAACAGGAAGGGGTAAAAGCAACTTCCTTAAAGTGCTGGTGGCTAAACTCATAAAGGATCTGTCTATTGGATTTGTTATATTTGATCCGCATGACGAGTACATAGGTAGAGGAGCAACCCCAGGATTAAAAGAACTGAGATCTGAAAAAGTAATATATTATTCTGCCCAACCGTTGCCTTCTTACCCGTACTATCATTCTCTTATTTTTAATCTTACTGATTTAAGACCTTCTCATTTTATGGGTGTGTTCGAGTTTAGCGAACCACAACAACAAGCCATGTATCTTTTATGGAGATATGCTAACGAGAGATGGGTGGAAACACTTTTAACCATGAAGAAGGGAGATAAAGCATGGTCTTTTTTGACCTCAGAAGGAAATGTAGATCGCAAAACCATAGAAGTTTTAAAAAGAAAAATAATGGTCGCAATTAATGCAGGATTACAAGTGCAAAACGAAGAAATAAGCATTTCCTACCACGGATCTTTTAAAAAAGACAAAGGCGAGACAACTTTAATAAACTTACTTCAAAAACTGGAAGAAGGATATAAAATAATAATAGATACTTCATCTTTAAGCTATACAGAAGAGCTTTTAATAATGAGTATGATTTCTGAAAACATACTTAACCGCTACAAAAGATACAAGCAAAAAGGGGAGCTAGAATATAAGGCAAAAGTTGGATTGATAATAGAAGAAGCACCTCGTGTTTTAGGAAGAAATGTTTTAGTTTCTAATAACATCTTTGGAAGCATAGCACGAGAAGGTAGAAAGTTCAATATAGGCATAATAGCTGTAACACAGCTACCGTCTCTTATTCCTGACGAGATATTAGCCAACATGAACACAAAAATTATTCTTGGCATAGAAATGGCAAAAGAACGAGAAGCCATTATTTCAAGTGCTCCTCACGATTTAAGTAAAGACAGCAAGGTAATTGCCAGTTTAGAGAAAGGTGAAGCCATTGTAACCTCCATATTTACTGGATTTCCCTTACCTTTAAAAATTTATAAGTTTGATGATATTATTAAAGAACACGCTCAACCACAGGAAAGAATAAAAATAAGCGGTTTTAAGAAGGAGTTGGAAATATGAAAAAAGCATATCTTTGTTACTATCCTGAAGGTTTAATCATCATCGATGAACAAGGCAACATATTAGGAGAAAAAAAGCTAAGCATAAAGGAATTAGAAGAAGCCATAAAACGAGAAAAGCTTACTTCTCAAGAGAGAGAATTCATTGAAAGATTTAAAGAATACGAAATAATAAGTGAGATAAAAAAAGAGGGCATACCTCAATTAAAAGGCTGTTGTAGGAAGTTAAGAGAAAAGTTAAGAAAAATAGTGGGTTTAGAAACCATAAAGCAAAGAGCTTATGAATCTACATCTTTAAGATTTGCTCATTCCATGACAAAAGACAAAATTGCAGTAATGCTTGCAACCAATATTTCAGCTTATGAAAAAATAATAAACGATCATGTTGTTAGAATTAGAGAGCTTGCAGTTTATGCATATCCTGGCTTTTATGAAACATGTAAAGATAATAAGCAATTCATTAAGGCAATAGCTAAGGGAGAAGCTCATCCTGTAGGATTTTTAAAGGGTGTAAAATACGATGAAAAAATGAATAAGCTTTTAGAAAAGCTTGCTAAAAATGCTTTAGAACTTTACGAACTTAAAGAAAAAATGGAAAAACTTCTTATTAAATATGTAAAAGAAGTTATGCCTAATACTTCTTATTTAGTAGGAGAAAAGCTTGCTGCAAAGCTTTTAGAAGAAGCAGGAAGTCTTGAAAAGCTTGCTAAAATGCCCAGCTCAACCATTCAAGTAATTGGTGCAGAAAAAGCTTTATTTATGCATCTTTTGGGCAAAGGCAAAAGTCCAAAACACGGAATCATTTTCTTAAGCGACTACATTCAAAAAGCTCCTCCTAAAAAAAGAGGTAAAGTTGCTAGAATACTTGCCCTTAAAATTTCCAAAGCAGTAAGACTAGATTATTTTGACCAAGGCAAGATTTTCAAAGGAGAAGAAATAAAAAAAGAGCTGGAAGATGCCCTAAAAAATATTTAAACTAATTCGAGTTTTAAGCAAACTGCTTGGACACCTATCTCAGGA
Source organism: Candidatus Nanohalarchaeota archaeon (assembly GCA_013153555.1). Lineage (GTDB taxonomy): Archaea > EX4484-52 > EX4484-52 > EX4484-52 > JAADEF01 > JAADEF01. Next base: position 4,316 of record JAADEF010000021.1, read on the forward strand.
CTTCCATAAAAAGAATTGCATGCATAATACATTTTACAACTATTAGTTTCATATTCTGGAACAATATTTATTGCAAAAAATCTATCTCCATCCACATAAAGAGTTCTTTGCTGTCTAAACCAATCTTGAACAGATAAAGGCATATCGCCTAATATAAAATTACAAGTAATCAATTTAGTTCCAGCAGGACAAGATACAGTAGGACCTTCGTAAGTCACAAAATTACAAGTACCTACTATAGTCTCATCAACTCTCACAATATCCCAATTAAGGGTTGGAGTATTATCAGGTAAAGTAACACAATTTCCTGATTGTATGCAAAGATTATTGCCGGATAAACTTAAAGTTTGCAATTCATTATTAGGATCTGCATCAGCATCGTTTATGCTTGCACAAGAACCTGTGTTGCTTATGCAGATGTTTGTGCCTGATCTAGATAAAGTTTGCAACTCATTGTTTGGATCTTTATCTTGATCATTACCACAAATTATTTTTCCTGATGCATCTGTAATAAGATCTCCTGAAC
>JAADEF010000048.1 GCA_013153555.1 Candidatus Nanohalarchaeota archaeon
TGCTAATAAAATATTTAAGTAGTTTGCTGAAAAGATATTACCAAAAACTAACATATCTAAGGCTTCAGGTTTAAAGATGTTTACTATGGCTAGCATAAAAACTGTAAAAGAAATATATATTATTAGTACTTGAGCTTGAGATTCTTGTATTTTCTTCTTATAATTGGGTCTTGCTAATAAATATGCTGTAAGAAAAGAGGAAAAGTATGCAAGAATAGAATTAATAATGAGAATTAACAAATATGCTCCGAAGTATGCATGACCTGCGACATCTATGATAAAACCCTGCTTTCTACTTAATAAATACATGCCTATGATAGGTAAAGTAATGCTTAACAGTAATCCATAGAAAAAAATTAATTTAATATTGGATTGATGCAATATGGTTATTAGTTCCATGATCTACCTCCACGCCATCGTGATGCAATACAGGACAATGAAACATAAGCTGTTTTTCTTTTTTATGAATGCATGCTATGTGTTTCACAGCTTTTTTGACCCACCCTATTTCGTGGGTAATGACAATTATGGATTTTTTTTCTTTTTGGACTTTTTCTTCAAAAATACGGTATAATGTCTCTTCTTTTTCATAATCTAAAGCAGTGTTAGGTTCATCTAAAATATAAAGATCTGCATCTTGTGATAAAGCTAAGCTTAAAAACAAAGCTTGTGCCATTCCACCGCTAAGCTCGTCTATTCTTTTATTTTCAACTTCGCTTAATTTGAATAATTCCACATATCTTTTTTTAATGTGGTAGAGATTTATTGCTTCTTTTACCAATAAAGGCACATACTCTCTATTTATGGTTTGAGGTAAATACACTATTTTTCCATGTATACTTATTTTACCTGTGATATGATAGTTATCCAATAACCCGCTTATAATTTTGGCTAAAGTAGTTTTTCCAGCTCCATTTTCACCCATCAAAGCCCATAATTCTCCTTTCCTTATCTCCCAATTTATATTTTCTAAAATTATTTCTTTGTCTATTTTAATGGTGAGATTTTTAATCATTATTATAACATTTTTTTGCTGCATCTTCTATCGCCTTTAAATTTTGCTTCATTGTTGCTAGATAACTTTCACTATAATAACATTTTAATAATGCCCTACCCATCACATTAATGTACACTACTTTATCAGTTATACCTGCTTGTTCTAACATGTTTTTTTGAGCAAGTGATGTAACTATGATGAGGCAAGCATCAGTTGTTTTAAGATATTGTATATCATTAATGCTTAACATTTCATCATCATGAGAAGTTAGTGCTTTAATAACTTTAATACCATAATAAGAAAGCGCATCTTCTAATCCTTTATGTAATACTACTGCTGTAATATTTTTGAATTTGTTTTTATATGTTTTGTCAAGTTTATAAATCTCATCTGGAATTTTGTTATTTATGCCTTTTTCTTTTAGTATTTTTGAAAGATTATATAGTGCATCAAATCTTAACCATCCATGCCTATAAGGTGTAGGATCTATTTTTTTAAAAGAAGGTATGCTTTTAAGGAGTTCCTCATCTAAATAACCATCAACAACAACATATTCTGCATTTTCTATTTTTTGATAATCTTGAATGCTCGGTGTGTAGGTGTGGGGGTTAGTGTAGGGATTTATGACCACATTGGCTGAAACTTTAAGCTCTTTCAACATCAAATAATAGGGAAAAATTGTTGCTACTACTTTATCTTTTTCTGCATCATTGTTCGTATTATGCTCTAGGGGAATATACTTAATTAGAAGGGTAACTGCAATTAATGTTAAAAAAATTATACTTCCGAGAATATAGTATTTTTTATATTTCATATATGTTAGTGGTGTAACGAAAGTTTTAAAAAGTTTATGTATTTAATTATAAGTAGTAACTAATATTTTAGTGATGGTTAGGTGAGCTTTCATGGTAGTTCTTTCACAAGAAAAGATGGGCGAGGTTAAAGGTGCTGAGAATCAAAAAACTACTAACGAGGTTTATCAATCTTCAGTAGCATCTTTTTATTCGCCGAGTAAAGTTTTTAAATTATTAGTTAATTTAGCAGGAGAGGATGGAGAAGAAAAATGGAATGCTCCATCTAAGTATGAAGCTGCAATTAATGGAATTTTAGCAGGTAATAAGAAGTATTTGGATGCAGTTAAAGCTCAACTTAAAAATGAAGCAGATCCTTATGATCCACACGATTTTAATGTTTCTTATGCTGTTGCTGATGCATTGGAAGAAGCAAAACTTAAATCATGGGAGGATAGGTTGAAATCTTTGGAGAAATTAACAGATCTTTATAAGTTCTTTATGAATGCTAATTTAAGAAAAGAGATTAAAGAAGGCATCAAGGAAAGTTTGATTTATGCTAATAAGCTGATAGATGTTATGAAAGAGATGTATGAAGCCAATAAACAAAATAGAGAAGATGCCAACTTACGAAAATTAAAGATGTTGGGTGATAGAGAGCTTTTAAAAACCTATTATTCTTTGAAAAAGCGTATTATACCTGCTTTTTCTAGTATTTATGGAGAGGTTTATGCACAAGAAGACCCCGCAGAATATGGAGATGATGCTTCACCACATCATCAAGAAACCGAAGAAACTAATCTAAGTAATGAAGCAGAAACAAAAAAAGAAGATGGAAACGGTAATGGAACAGGAAGCAACGGCAATAATCTGGAAAACTTTCCTATTTATCAAATTGCAGCAAAAATAGCAAAATATGCAGAGGATAAAACTATCCCTGCAGATGAAGGGATAGTACAACTCACTAACAAATACATTAATACTTTGAATGATTCTGAAAAAGAAGCTTTAAAAAAATTAATGGAAGGTTTGGAGAAAGGAAGTAAGGAACAAGCTTATCAAGGATTAAAAGAGCTATTTAAAGCATTGTATGATACCTATCAACAAAATAAAACGACAGAACGCAAGGATGCTGTTAGATTTTTATCTGCTATAGCTTATAGTTTAGAATATGCAGCTGGTAAATTTCGTCCTTCAGACAGTCAGTTTAAGATATATAATTTACTTGTCAGAGAAGGAGTAATAAATGATGAAGATATAACTAATCTTTATAAATATAAAAAAAATACTTCGTTCCAAGAAATATTTAATGAATTGTCTGGCGAAGATGAAAGAGAGTATTATAATACTTATACAACATTATTAAAATCTAATTTGACTAATGCTTTGAAAGAAGCTATTGAATCAACTTCAACTGGTGAAGCTCAGATTGTAGAAGATGTAAATGATTCAGGTATTGAAGAAAATAACGAAGAAATAGAGGAAGAAACAAATCTTGATCGACAACCAGATACTTCTGATGGAGAAGAAAATGTGGAAAACAATGAAAAGGAGATGTATGATGGGAGAAGTAACAACAGTAATGGAGGTTCCGGATCTGGAAATGACGATGAAAATGATAAAAAAGGATTTTTATCTGCTGTGTGGGAAAAAATCAAGAATAATCCAGGGAAATCTGCATTATTCAGTTTAGCATTGTTAGCATTGGCAGGAGGATTTGGTACATATAAGCACTTTTCTAACAAACAGGCAGAAGTTCACAAATATCTTAACAATCCTAAAAAGATAGAAATATTTGCAAGTAATGAGTCTGATTTTCAAAAATTCATTAATTCTTTGATCCCTCAACAGGAATGGGAAGAAGTATTAAGCAAGAATTTTGATAAAATCAATAAGAACCCTAACCCTCAAAGAGTGATTGAGTTATTGAATGAAGCGGGATATAAGGTAAAGAGAGTTGTTAAGGCAAAAATTGGAAATAGCGAAGTATGGTGGTTAAAAGGAAAAACAGAAAAGACTTATTATAAGGACCCTGACATGAGAAAGAATATGTTAGAAGAATACAGAAAATTGTTAGAACTAAATACGGGATATGCTGTTTTTGAAGTAAAAACTCCGCAATATGAAGGAATTGTGGCAATTCCTACTGCTCCTTATTTAAAAGGTGATAATTCAAAACCTATAATTTGGTTAGCATCTATAGGCGAGAACGAGAACCATGAGAGCATAACAAAAATTAAAAAATCACAACCTACTTATATTTCTAAAAAAGAAGTTAAGAAACCAGTGGTGCAAAAAACACAAGTAAAATCATCTTCCCAAGATCAGAATGTATGTAAGGAAAAATCTGGTTTCTTTGGAAACTTAGGAAATGCATGGGATAAGTTATTTAATCCTGAGAAAAATTACGATCCATTCTCTCTTCCATAAACTTTTTTAGTTCTTCTTCATTTTTTACTCCAAAATATTTAAGCAGTTTTTTGCTTATTTTAAGAATGTTGGTATGACCTTTGCGCTCACTGGTTATGAAACCCTGTTCTAAAAGTTCTTTTATTTGTTCATAAGCTCTTTGCCCTCTGATTTTCACAACTTCTTTTTGCTCAACAGGAGATTTGTAAGCAATTAAGGCAAGAGTTTGAAGGGTTGCTCTTGATAAATCCTTAAAGGGTGCTAATGATTCAACATATTTGAAGATGCTGTTTTCAAGAACAAGATCGTAATAGTTGTTTAGTTTGACATCTATTCTCCAAGGAAGGTTGTGCTTTTCTAATTTAGCATTTAAATCTGCAATTTTTTGCTTTATTGCTTCTTTAGATATCTTACGTTTATTGTGTTGGAGAGCATAATTGTGGTTTAATACGCGATACAAATCGTTTAGGTGTAAAGGATCAGGATTGGTGAAAAGTGCAGC
>JAADEF010000086.1 GCA_013153555.1 Candidatus Nanohalarchaeota archaeon
ATACTGCTTTCCATTTCTTTTTCAATTTCCTTTGAATCTTCCTCAATTTCCACTTTCTCATTCATTAAACTACTATCAGCAACATCAGTCTGATGTTCAAAAATAAACTCTCCTTCCAATAGTTTATTAAGCTGATCCTCATTTTCTTTAATAAGTTCTACCAAACTTTGAAAAAAGCGCTGTTCAGAAGGAAGCATAGAACTTATTTCCACTTTCATTCCTGAGCGAATATGTCTCATCGCCATTGAAATAATTTTCTGTTCGCGTTTTTCCAATAACATGCGTAATAGCCTTTTAAAATTTTCCAATTCTTTCATAATCTGATAACTTTTTAAATTAGATTTGGAAGCAATTTTCTTTTTAAACTCAAAATACTCTCCTACTTCTTTAAAAAAATCAGCAGATAAAGGTTGAAGTTTTAAAGAACGTTTTTCAGATTCATAAACATCTCTTAAATACTTTAAAGTAATCATACATAATTCTTAAAAATCATAAGTTTAAAAAATTCTTTACAATTAAAGTTATTATGGCAATTGATAAAGAAAGCGTACTAAAAGAGAGCAAACCCCTCAAAAAAATGAAAGTTCATGGAAATAATTTTTTTAACAACATACCTTGGAAAAACATAGGTTTTCAAGCCACTAACTTAGGGTATGCCATAGATATTTGGAAAAAAATTGAAAAAAACAGAAAACAAACCACTATATTCTTTGGATTCACTTCCAACATCATTTCTTCTGGTCTAAGAGACATCATCACTTGGCTGGTAAAAAATAAAAAGATTGATGTTATTGTTACTACGGCAGGAGGTGTAGAAGAAGACATCATAAAGCTCCTCAAACCTTTTGTTCTGGACAAAGATGCTTGGAAATGGAAAGGTAAGCAGTTAAGGGAAAAAGGTATAAACCGCATAGGCAACATACTTGTTCCTAATGATCGCTACATAGCATTTGAAAAACACATGACTCCTTTTTTCAAAAAATTAATTTCTCAAAAACAAACATGGCGAGTTAAAGAATTTATTTGGGAATTAGGTAAAAGCGTGAAAGATTTTAACAATAAAGAAGAGTCTTGGGTATATTGGGCGTATAAGCATAAAATACCTGTATTTTCACCGGCTATTACTGATGGTTCAATCGGAGACATGCTTTATTTTTTCAACAAATACGAATCTTCTTTACCTCTACATTTAGAAATTGCAGAAGATTTAGTAGAAATAAATACCATAGCAGTTAATTCAAAAAACACAGGCATAATTATTTTAGGTGGTGGCTTAGTAAAGCACCACATCATCAATGCAAACCTTATGCGTGAAGGAGCCGATTATGCCATTTACATTAACACAGCCATAGAATATGACGGCTCATTAAGTGGTGCTCCTGCTGAGGAATCCATAGCCTGGGGTAAAATTAAAAATCACAAAAATGTGGCAGAGGTATGGTGTGACGCCACAATTGCATTTCCTATTTTAGTAAAAGAGGTATTCAAATGAAAATAGGTATTTTTGACAAAGTAGATACCAACATAATAGCTAACAAATTAAAAGGGCATGAACTTTACTTTGAAAACATACCTGCTGATATAGAGGTAGCTATTATCAGAGGTAGAACACCAATCACCAAACAATTTTTATCTTCTTTTCCTCACATAAAATATGTTCTCATGGTAGGAACCGGATTAGATCATATAGATATGCAAGAATGCGAAAAAAGAGGCATAAAAGTATTTAATGCTCCTGGAAGCAATGCCAATGCGGTTAGTGAGCTATTTTTTTATCATCTTATTAATGCATTAAGATTGGCATCCAAAGCATGTTATGATGTTAAAGAACATAATTATCTAAAAGTAGATCGCAGCGCATACATAGGATGGGAAGTAAAAAATAAAACTATTGGATTTGTGGGTGTTGGAGCAATAGCCAAACTCATCATTTCAAAATTAAGCACATGGAATTGTAAAATTATAGGGTATGACATCATTGAAGATAAAAAATTTGAAAAAAGTCATCCTTATTTCCGCTATACCTCTTTAGAAGAAGTACTAAAAGAAAGCGATATTATAAGTATTAACGCACCTCTCACACCTCAAACACACCATTTAATCAATCACAACACTATCCAACTAATGAAAAAAGGTGTTGTGGTAATAAATCTGGCAAGAGGGGAAATAGTAAATTCCGCTGACATAGTTGATGCCCTTAATTCTGGTAAAATCTCTTTTTACGCAGCAGATGTGTTAGGGAATGAAAAAAATCTCACATCTGATGATTTGGCTCTTCAAAATCATCCAAAAACATGCATAACACCACACATTGGAGCTCAAACAAAAGAATCTTTATCCAATGCAACTGAGCAAGTCATTGAAAATTTTCTTAAATTCTTGCAACAACAGAACCCCTAGCCAAAGCTCTTATAAGCTTCTTGCCATGATCTGATGTTTTCTTAACTTTCACCATACCCTTTTTACCAATAGTAGCAGAAAACAAGTACTCATCATCCACATAAATATCCACATTCTTGCCTGTCAAAGATTCATCAAAAATTAAAACAATATATGCCCCTTTTTCTTTTACTTCAAATTCCACTTCTTTTTTTAAACTTAAAGATTTCGGCTCCACTTCTATTTTTAACCCTAATTTATCCTCTATTTTCTGAATGGTCTTTCCTTTTTTACCTATCAAACCTGCAATGTCTTTTTCCTCCACTCTAACAATAGCTTTATTGGGCTGAATGAGTAAAATCTCTGCATCTTTCGCATATTTTGCAATTTCTTTTCTAACAGCATCTTCGGCTAACTGTTCTATAGCATTCTTATCCTCACTTACCAAACTGTTAACATCCATCACAACGGTCTGTTCACCATAAGTATAGATCTCGTATTCAAGCTTTTCTGTTTCAAAATCTCTTACTTCTACTATTGGCCTTGCCAAATCACTTTCAGTCATTCCTGTTGGTGTTCTCACAGTTAAATTAAGCACATAAATTTTTTCTATTCTTCCATTTTTAATGAAAATAACAGTATCAACTATTTGAGGAATAAGACCCAACTCAACCCTGCCCATGAAGCGCTGAACTGCTTCTATTGCTTTTGAAGCATGAACCACGCCTATCATACCCACTCCTGCCATTCTTAAATCAGCAAACAGTCTAAAATCTTTAGTTTTTCTTACTTCGTCATAGATGGTATAATCTGGTCTTACCAACAACAAAATATCTGCTGTATTCTCCATACTGTCTTGAAGGGGTGCATATTGAGTAATATCGGGCGGTACCTGCAAATCACGAGGATGTTCCATGGTTTTAACAATCTTTCCCTGTTTGAGATAAAATTCTGCTAAGGCTTGTGCAAAAGTGGTTTTACCATGGCCAGGAGGACCAGCAATAATTATACCTTCAGCCTTTTCTTTTAACCGGTTAATAAGTTTATCATGAAGCTTATAATCATCTAAAGAAAGCTTAAACACGGGCCTAACAATTGTAACCTCTAACGCATCAGAGAATGGAGGTCTTGCAATTGCTATACGGTACTCTCTATGTTGAATAACCATTGCTTCATATCTGTTTATCTCCACATAACTCTTATCATCTACTCTGGTTATGTCCAATATGTCCTTAATAATTTCTTCCAACTGCTCCTTACTCATAACTTCTTTAGATAATTCCACAAGTTTCATATTGCCAGGCATTCCTTTTTTTGCTTTAGGCGTAGTACCTTCTTTTAAATGCACCGAAGCAGTGTGCTCATCAAAATATTTAATAAATAAAGGTTCTTTTCTTACTTCTTTCTCAAAAAACATTACTTCCATGCCCAAAGCTTCAGCAACTTTTGCCTGCACCATATCAGAAGTAATAAGCACAGCTTTATTCTCGTAAGCAATCTCTCTTATTAAAAAATCTATTCTTCCAGATTTTGCAAGCTGAATTTCTTCTAAAGTAGGAGCCCTACCTGTAATTTCTACTTTAATTTTGCCTTTCTTTTCTCTTTCTACTATTGCTTTTATTTCTTCTAATCCTAAATAACCAGTCTCTCTTCCCCTATTTGCTTGATTTTCAAGTTCTGAAATAACAAACCTAGGAATTATAATAGTACCTTTAATTTTACCTTCATCAATAAGTTTGCTCACAACTCCATTAATAAGTGCGGAAGTATCAGGAACATATTTTTTTTGCATATTTTCACCTCAACACAATTTATAATATAAAGAGGTTTTAAAAGAATTTGCAATTACTGGCATTTCAAAACTCTTGCCAAATTAACTTTCCAAATATCAGAAAGCTTGGCTTTAACACCACATGTTGTTTCAACTATCACATCACCTAAATCTGGGCAAGGAATATCACAAGATATCTCAAATAATTTAATCATGCCTGTTAATAACTTCACAGGAGCAGATAAATTGGTTGAACACTGCTTATCTAAATCTTTGCTTAATATGGTTATGTTGGTTATGTCTGCATCTTTTAGCAAGATGTTTTCCACAATAATGT
>JAADEF010000074.1 GCA_013153555.1 Candidatus Nanohalarchaeota archaeon
AGAAATACTACCTTCATGATGTATGTTCTTTTATTCTATGCATTATTTGTTTGTGGAGAAGTTTGATAAGCTCTCTTTTTGACTGCATTAGTACTACATCGCTATCTCCTAATACCACCATGTTATGGGAAAAAGGACTAGGAACTTCTAAATTTCTTTTTACTTTAAATTTCCATTTGTGGGTATGGATGTGATTTAAGAAATCTTTTGCGCTGTGGATATCCATAACATCTTCTAAAACTTCTCTAAACACCTCTTTTATTAAAGGGAAATTGGGATCTGCTTCTTCCAACATTTTGTAAAGCATCCAAGATGTAACTGCTTGCCTATGGACTGATTTTTGCTTTCCTGCATAACTTCTCAATACTAATAATCCACGGGTTGCGATATGTCTAAACCTTCTTTTTATTATTTCTGTTTTTTTAATAGCTCGTTTAATTATTTCTTCTAAATTATTCGGGGTTAATTTGTCAAGATAAGGTTCGATGTTTATTCTTTTAGATGATGGTAGAGTTATGATAAACCCATTATCATGTACTGCTATTCCTATGTTTATTTTATGTGCAGAAGAAATTAAAAATGCATAAGCTCTTGAAAGCACTTCATTGGCTCTTCTTCCTATTAATGTGTGAAAGATAAAATTTTGTCTTCCTCTTTCATCAAAATACTCTTCTATGATTATGGTTGTTTTGGTAGGTATTTCTAAGTACTTGTGTTGTTCTAAAAAGTAGTGAGCAATCATTTGGGCAGATTCAGAAGAAATAGGGTAGTGGTGTTTTAAGTGACTTATTAGCTGTTGAAGCGTCATGCTTTCTATCATATATTTTAGTTCTGATCTAAATTCTCCAATATCTAGTGCTAAATCGTAAGAAAGAGGTAACTGTTCAGAAAACCAAGAAGGTACAGTGGGTGTGAGGTCTTCGGTTAATCTAGCTCTAATTGTTGTTCCTCTAGATCCTAAAAATTCATATACTTTTCCACCCAAAACGAATCTGTCGTGAAGCTTTAAATTTTCTACAAATTCTTCTTCCACCTTTCCTATGTATTTTCCAGAAACATCTTTTACTTTTATCATTGCTTCATCCGGAATGGTTCCTATGTTCGTGTAATAGATCATTCTAATGTTTTTTCCTTTTTTTCCAAATATGCCTTCTTCCTCATCCCACCATATTTTGGCGTATACATTGCTGTCTTCTAAACTTTCATAGCCTCCTGCAAGATATTTGAGCGTATTGAGAAAGTCTTCATATTTAAGATTTCTATACGGGTATGCTTTAGTAATAAGTGTGTATGCTTCTTTAACTTTCCATTTCTTTTCAATGGCCATACCAACTATGTGTTGGGCTAACACATCCAAAGCGTTTTGAGGAATGTGTATTTTATCTATTTTTCTTTCTAAAGCTTTTTTTGCCATAACTGTTACTTCCACTAAATCATCTCTGTTGAGTGCTATGAACACACCCTTGGATGTTTCGTGAAGTTTGTGTCCCGCTCTCCCTATTCTTTGAAGTGCTCTTGCTATAGACTTAGGAGAGCCTATAAGTATAACAAGATCAACATATCCTATATCTATTCCTAGTTCTAATGAAGTAGATGTAACAACACATTTCAGCTTTCCTTCTTTAAGCTTTTTTTCTACTTCTAATCTTACTTCCTTTGATAAAGATCCATGATGTGCCTCTATGAGATTTTCGTATTTTTCTTTATATTTAGATTTGAGATGATGAACTATTTTTTCCGTTCCTGCTCGTGTGTTCGTGAAAATAAGCGTTGTGCGATGTTGTTCTATTAATTTGTCTAATGTCGCATAAAATTTTTCTTGCAAATATTCATTTTCAGCATAAATGAGATCTTCTACTGGAGAATAAACATATAATTTTATTTTTTTAGTATAGCTGACATCTATTATGCCACAGCTTCTAGAAGGATCATTACCTATAAGGAATTTACCAACTTCTTCTAAAGGTGCTACGGTTGCAGATAATCCTATGCGTGTGAATTCTTTGTAATGGGCTAATCTTTCAACACTTAACATTAAATGAGTACCTCTTTTATTTTCTGCTAAGGAATGTATTTCATCAATAATGAGGTATTCTATGTCTCTAATTTTTTCAGAAAATTTAGGTGATACGAGAAGAATGCTTAACGATTCAGGAGTTGTTATAAGTATGTGGGGTGGGTTTTTAAGCTGTTTTTGTCTTTCATAGCTATTTACATCTCCTGTTCTTTTACCTATTCTTATTTCCTGTAAATCTATACTTTTTTTCTTAAAAAGTTGTTGAATTTCACTTAACGGTTCTTGAAGATTTTTTTCAATATCGTTATTTAGTGCTTTTAAGGGTGAAACATAAATAGCATATACTTTGTCTTCAAGCATGTTGTTTCGTGCAAGAACTACTAATTCGTTGATTATGGCTAAAAAAGCAGATAGTGTTTTTCCTGATCCTGTTGGACTGCTTATCAAAATATTATTTTTTTTGTGGATGTTCATAATAGAGTATCTTTGGGGTGGAGTGAAGTCCTTAAATTTACTTAAAAACCATTCTTTTACTACATCATCCAAAGTATTTAATATTTCTTCTTTACTGTATTCTTTTTCTAATAAATATACTGAGGACATAGGATGTTGTAAGAAAAGAGAAATTTAAATAATTAAAATATGTCTTTTTCTCCCACTATTATGAAATCTCCTATGGATTTTACTGCGGAAAAAGGGATAAGTATTCTGCCTGCTTCATCTGTTTGAAGGTTAAGTTCGCTTGCTGCTTTGGTCGGTTCTACCAACACTAAATTCAATAGCTCTCCTGTTTCTGCTATGAAAGAGATATCACCTACTTTTCCAAAGCTCCTTCCTGTTTCATCACTAATTACAAGCTTACCTATCATTTCTTTACCTCTAATTCTTCCTTCTTTCATGGTAAACACCTAAGTTGCTTTATAATATTATTTAATTGGCAAATTCTTTTAAAGGTTTGGTGTTTTAATTTAAAAATTTATTTATGTTTTATGTTATTAATTTATTACAATATGAGGAATTTGAAAGCAAAAAACTTATATTTAATAATTTTTGGTCTTGTTTTTTTCTTTTTATCAAGCGGTTCTTATGCTATTGATATCTCAAACTGCCAGATTATAAACGAATCACAAGTGTATTATTTGATAACTGATGTATGGGATGCTTCAAATACTTGCTTTGAAATCCAAACTTCTAATGTAACATTAGACTGCCAAGGACATGTGATTGATGGCAACTTTACAGGATATGGGGTTTATATTAATGCTTATGACTATGGTAATCTTAGTAACGTTACTATCAAAAATTGTACTTTACAAGAATTCGGCGTAGGACTGTATATTCGTTCTTTTGATATTAATAATAAGAGTGATAATATTACAGGCATGTATTTAAATATTTCTAATAATCTTCGTGTAGGCATTTTAATGGAAAAGTCGTATAATTTTTCATTATTTAATTCTATTTTACAGAATAACGGAAATGTTTATCTCACTTATACGCCTTTTTTTTATATACCTTATAAAGGTGGTTTTTATTCTTATTTATCTAATTATTCTTATTGGAAGAATATAATCCTACACAATAATTCTGACGACGGCATAGATATAGAGAGATCATTTTATTTTAATTTTTATAATGTTTCTATATCTCACAGTAATGATGCAGGAGTAGATGTAAATGAAGGATGTTTTCATACTTTTTCTAAAGTTCGAAGTTACAATAACGGTTGGTTAGATATTTATTTTTCTTTAAGTGACCCACAACTATGTAATAATATTTTTTATGATGTGAACTCAACTCACGGAAAAGTAATTTATTATGCCAATCTACGTTATTTTAACAATTTTATAACAACAGATAATATATCTTATTTTATATTGTGTAACGTTTCTAATTCTTCATTTTATGGTCTTAAATCTAAAGGAGGAAGTAATATGATTTATTATTCTTATAATGTATCTTTTTATAATTCTTTTATCTCTCAAGCATATTATGGATTTTATATAAAAAATAGTTCCTCATTAACTTTTGTAAATAACACTATTCTTGATTCTAAATATTCTTATAAATTATATGGAGTTAATTCCTCTGTTTTTAATAGAAATATTTTACTACACAATTATTATGGTCTTCATTTTTCTTACGTTTTCAATAATCTGTTTTATAATAATTTTTTTAATAATACTTTGAACGCTTATATTTATGAGGTCTCTTTTAATCACTTTAACACCACTCTCACCAAAGGACCAAATATCGTAGGCAGACCATTCATAGCAGGTAATGTTTGGGCAAAGCCGGATGGCACAGGTTTCTCTGAAACCTGCACAGATGCCGATCATGACGGCATCTGTGATTCCAGTTACGATACTGGCTATGGTATAGATTATGCTC
>JAADEF010000031.1 GCA_013153555.1 Candidatus Nanohalarchaeota archaeon
TTCTAAGCTAAAAGAACATCTTCTTCAAGAAATTAAAAAGGAAATTAAGCCCAAAGCAGATCCAAAAGTGAATGAAAAGATTAAGAATTTGGAGAGGGAGTTAAAGCTTTTGGCAGAGAAACAGCAAGCTATTGAAAAAGAAATGTATGAGAAGCTATCTGCTTTACTCAATGAAAAAGCAGAAATGGAGGATTTGAAGAAAAAGCTTGCTGAATTAATACATGAAAATAGGAGATTGAAGGAAGAGCTGGAAACCTTAATGGCTAATGTAAATCCTACGCCTTATATCATTGAATGAGAGGGATAAAATGATTGAAAGAAAGTTAGGTTTAAAAAAAGGCAAGGGCATTTTTTTAGCCTACGATCATGGTTTAGAACACGGACCGCGAGATATGGTGGGTTTAGCACATGATCCTCACTATATTGCTACCTTGGCATATAAGGGAGGGGTTAATGCCGTAATAATGCAGTATGGAACTGCTAAGAGAGTTAATCCTTTCTTAAAGGAAAAAAGAATTAATTTAATATTGAAAATTAATGGCAAAACACTTTTAACCAAAGAAAAATATATTGCAGGGTTAACTGCCCAAGTAGAAGATGCAGTTAAACTTGGAGCAAAAGCCATAGGTTATACTATTTATTTTGGATCCCCGTATGAGCATTTAATGATTGAAACTTTTTCTTCGTTAAGGAAAAAGGCAGAACATTATGGTTTGGGTGTGGTGTTATGGTCCTATGTTAGAGCACCTCATATCAAAGATGAGCAGAAAAAAGAATATGTGGGTTATGCAGTTAGAGCAGGATATGAATTGGGGGCAGATATAGTAAAGGTAAAATATACTGGAAGTATGAAAACTTTTAAGGAAGCTCTTTCTTACACGCCACACGGAAACGGATTTTATGTTTATGTTGCTGGCGGTTCTAAATCTTCTAGGTTTTTGAAAGATGTAAAAGATATGCGTGAGGCAGGTGCTTCTGGTTTAGCTGTGGGTAGAAATGTGTGGATGAGAGAAAATGCATTAGAGGTACTGAAAGAGATTAAAAAGGTGTTTGAGTTATGATATTTAAGGCATATGATGTTAGAGGTTTGTATCCTCAAGAATTTAATGAAGAGATTGCTTGCAAGATAGTTAATTTTTTTGTGAAAAAGTATGGTATTGAATCATTAGCTTTGGGAAGAGATGTGAGGAACAGCTCTTCTTCTATTTTGGAAAAGATAGCTCTTTCCGTTCCAGTAAACAAAACAATTTCTTATGGCTTGATCCCCACACCTATTTTCTTTAATTTCTCTAAACATCATGACGGAGGGGTGTTGGTAACTGCCTCTCACAACCCACCAGAATATAACGGTTTGAAGTTTTCGTTTCAGGGAAAATCTTTGAGATCAGAGGAAATCGCAGAATTAAGCGAATCTTTAAACCAAATAAAAGAATGCCCTCAAATAAAACAGCGTGTTGTGAAAGTGGATAAAAAACAGTATTTAGAGAAGTATAAATCCTTTTTATATAAACATGTTGAGAAGTTTGATGGAACTAATGTGATTGTGGATTATGCGAATGGTTCTATGGCTTATGTTGGAAAAGATTTGTTAGGAGAGGTGATTGCTATAAATGATCATCCTGATGGTTCATTTCCTGCTCATTTACCTGATCCTTCCAAACCTTCTAATTTATCAGTACTTATTGATATGGTAAAAGAGAAAGGTTATTTAGGTGTTGGATTTGATGGAGATGGAGACCGTATAGGTATTGTGGCAGAGGATGGAAGCTTTATAACAGGAGATAAAGTTTTGGCAGTATTGGCATCTTATTTAAGCGAGAAGTTTAACAAAAAAATAAAAGTTGTTACAGAGGTTAATGTTTCTAAGGGTGTGGTAGAGTTTTTGGAAAGTAAAGGGATAAAAGTTCACATTACTAAAGTTGGAAGGGTTAATATAGAAGAAGAGATGCATGAGAAAGGATATGACATAGGAGGAGAGCTTTCCGGACATTTCTATTTTAATTTAGATGGGGAAGTCTACGAGGATGCGATTTTGGCTTTGCATTTATTAAAAGAGTTTCTATCGCATAAAGGTCTTAAAATGAAAGATACGGTTAAAGAAATACCTTTTTATTACTCTACACCTCCTATTAGAGTAAAACTTAATAATTGGGAAATGCAGGAAAAAATGCTTAATCATCTTGCTCAAAATTATGAGGATCTTTTTGATAATATTGAAAGGGTAATAACTATTGATGGTTTACGTGTTGAGATGCCTAATGGATGGTTTATTATGAGAAAGTCCAATACTGAACCTGTAATTGCTTTGAGAGTAGAGGGAAAAGATAAAAAAGATGTTGACCAAATTCTTGAAAAGCTTAATAATGCATTTAGCAAATTTGGAATTAATTTTTCTCAAGAATAGAATAAAAAAACGCCGCGGGCAGGATTTGAACCTGCGCTCCCTTGCGGGAAGTGGGTCTCGAGCCCACCGCCATACCGGACTAGGCGACCGCGGCTTAGAAACTGGTTAATAAATAGGAGAAAGTTAAGATTTTAAAAAATTCTAACAGCTTAATGTGTTAAATATTTCATAAGCTCTTTCCTTTTCCTCTTGGTTAGAATACTGTTTTTTGATGTTGTTTTTTAAGTGTTCTAATCTTTTTGAGACATACCACTCGTGAGAGAGTTCTTTATTTTGGATTTGTGCGTTACTTTTATCTGTTATGATAATTTGAATTGGAAGCTTCATAATGCCTATTTCTTGCAATTTATCTATGTGAATGGCTTTATATGTGTGATGATGGTTCATAGTTAACTCGTCTACAACTCGCGAGTAATAATTTTTCATAAATTTCCAAAGATCATCGTTGAGCTTAATGCTTGTAAATCCTGTGGTGATATATTTTTTATCTATTTTTAAAGGTATATAGGGAGATGTTATTTCTTTATTTTCGATCCAGTCATAAAAAAGAGTGTTGTTTTTCGGACTTAATATGTAATGAGGCGTGCTTCTAAATTTATCAAGCAGAGTATATGCCAATTCAACACTTTCTATTTCATTAGAAGTGATTATTTTTATGCCTATTACATCATTTAGATGGTTTGAATAAGGAAATTCAAAAATAGCTCTTAACATTTTTATATGGTATTTTTCTTTTACTCTATAAGAACTCTTTTCTATTTTGAAAGGAGAGCTATTTATTTGTTCTAAAATTTCATCGTATATAACCTTGGCAAGAGCATTTATTATATTCTTATTTTTTTCTATTTGTTTCTCAAAACTCTTTAAAGGATGAAGTAAATGAGAAATTGACTCTTTTCCTTTTATGTAGTTTTTATACTGCTGAACAATTAATGCCCAACTTTCTAAGATGTGAAGCATAAAATAAAAACAATAAAGTAATATTTAATAGCTTTTACATTTTTATGAAAATCTAAGATTTCTTTCAGATATTTTTCTTTCCAAAAAGTTATACACTGTGCTGTGTTTGCTACCTGATAGAAGCATTTCTATGGCTTCTTTAGCTAACATAACATCTTCGTGCTTGCCTATAATGCCGATAGTTTTTCCGTAAACCACTATTTTTGTGTTAGTGTATTCTTCTATTTTTTTTCTTGAAGAGCCGTGTTCTCCAATCACTCTGCCTTTGTATCTATGCATTGTTTTTTTATTTTTTCCATACCAGTCTTTTAAGTCAATGATGTATAATGTATTTTCATCACTGATTAGCTCTAATGCTTCATCAGGAGTGAATCCTCGCGCAATTGCTAAAAGCACATTTTTTATTTTCAAATAATCTTCCGGATTTTCAAAATAAAACTTTACTTCTTGCTTATCTACATCAATTTCCAGTTTAATATTGAGTGCTTCTTCCAGCTTTTTGCGTGTTTCTCCTTTTTTCCCAATGAATACTTTTATTCTGTCTTTTGGAACGGTTATTACATCACTGTGCATAGAAGATCCCCTTCCCAATTTCTTTTTTAATAGGTTCTAATTCAATTTTTAGCTCATAATTTTTTTTAAAATAATTTATTAAATTAATGAGATCTCTTTCAAAAAATTCTTTTGCACGAGGATGAGATGTTAAAACTGCTTGTCCTAAATCTAGCAAATAAGGCTCATTATTTTTTACCACAATATTGAATTCACTTAAATCCGCATGAACTAGTTTAGCCCCTCTCACGAGCTTTTTTACATGATGTAAAATTTTATTAAAAAATTCTTCGGGATTGGAGAGGCGTGCTTTTCTTAATTGGGGTGCTTCTTTTCCTTCTTCATCTCCTATAAATTCCATCACTACGATGTTTCTTAAATGATAGTAAGGTTTAGGGACATTTACTCCTGCTTCATGAGCCAGTTTTAAGTTATGATACTCTTTTTTACACCATGCATAAACCACATCTCT
>JAADEF010000064.1 GCA_013153555.1 Candidatus Nanohalarchaeota archaeon
ACTTATCTGCTCCTGTGAAGTTATTAACAGGCTTAATAAAACCTTTCAAAATTCCATGTCCTGATATTCCTTGCTCAGATTTAGGTGATGTAATAGTTGAAACAACATGTGGTGTTAAAGCCAAGCTTTCTGATATTTGGAAGGAGAATTTAGCAAAAGTATTGAGATGCTAAAACTTTTTATAAACTTGTTCTTACTATTAATAATATGCTTCAATCTTATGCTGACTGCAAAAAGTGTTTGAGGTATATTAATTTTATGTTTAAGAAAAGCACTTTTTATTTAAATACTCATAGAAAGGTGCATATACCTTTACCTTTTCCTTATGTTGCACCCAATCATTCTTTTTTTAAATATGACCAGTTTTATTGGGATAGCTATTTTATTATTATGGGCTTGCTTCGCTTAGGAAAAGTTGCATTAGCTAAGGGCATGGTTAATAATTTTGTTTATTTGTTTAAAAAATATGGAATTATTCCTGCGAGAAATCGTTATTATAATTTAGGGATGTCTCAACCACCATTTTTAACCTCCATGGCTTTGGAGGTGTATGAAAAAGACGGAGATGATGAATGGTTAAAGAAGGTTTTAAATACCGCAGAAAAGGAACTTAAGCACTACTGGATGAACCGCACCCATAAAGTATATGAAGATCTTTCGAGATATGCGGATCATTTTATTACTCATTTAACTGCAGAACATGAATCTGGTTGGGATATGACTTCTCGTTTTCAAGACAGGTGTTTGGATATATTGCCTATTGATCTAAATACTCTACTTTATAAATACGAGAAGGATCTTGCCAAACTCTATAAAGAATTTGGTGAAAAAGAAAAAGCAAAGGAACTTGAAAAGGCAGCAACTTCTCGAGCTAAAAAAATAAATAAGCTTATGTGGGATGAGCATCACGGAATGTTTTTTGACTATGATTATGTGAATCAAACAACAATACCTTTTTATTCTGTGGCTTCTTATTATCCTTTATGGGCAGAGCTTGCAACAGAACATCAAGCCAAGGCTTTAGTAGAAAACTTACATCATTTGGAAGAAGATTATGGAATTGCTAATACACAAAAAACAGGATTAATTAAGTTGCAAAATGCGTATAAGCAACATGATTATCCAAGCGGATGGGCACACCAACATTGGATTATTGTTAAAGGCTTGCTTAATTATGGCTATGAGGATGATGCTTTTAGAATTGCTCAAAAGTGGGTTAATTTAAATAAACAAGTATTTGACAAAACAAAATTTTTTTGGGAAAGGTATGATGTTGTGAGTGGTTCTCTACCAAAAACTGAAAGATATGGTTTGCAAAAAGGATTTGGTTGGACGAATGCAGTATTTGTACTAATGCTTGATACTTTTGATGGCTTGTTTGATAAAAGATAATACATTTTCTCCTATCATGAAAGAAGGAGCGTTTTTATCACGAGCATCTATTTCCAGCACATATCTATAAGGAGATTTAGCATAATACGTTTTCCAAGTAAAAGGATTAAATGTTAGTTTTGGAGCATATTCTTTACCCACTACTATGCCTTTTTGATTGATAAAATAAAGAATTAAATCATATCTCATGCCAAACATCCATATTTTCCAAATACCTTCTTTTTTAAAATCTAAAAGAGCATGACCTTCTTTTTGAACCATTAATCCTTTTATTCGCGAGAGAAAAGTATCGCATATTTTTATTTTCATATTTTCCCCGAAATAAACTGAAATAAATTAAGAAAGGCTGTTTATGGTTGCATCTATTTCCATGTCTTCATACCAGTTGTCTCCTGCTGGAAGCTCACAGCTACCGGGTATTAATGCATTTTTTATTTTGGTTTTGGCTTTGTCAGATGGCAAACCATAAGATATGTAGGAATTGTAAAGACGCTTTACACATTCTCTAGCAGTAAGATAGGTGTTATCAGGAAGCTGGCATTTTGATACAAGAAAGCAATATACTCTATCTTCGCATGCTTTCCACCTTGCTTCTCCTACTTCTATTACTTCGTTAGGGATTCCATTATTGTTAATATCGTTTTTTGGAAAGTAAGTATAGCAATAATCTAAAGTACCTCCTGCTTTTGCTTTCTGACAAAGATTTTCACAGCTTTGTATGAAGTTTTGGAATTCAAGGTTATTAGTAGGGTCGCTGCTTTGAAGGCGCGAGGGATTAACATACGTAATAAACATTTTTATTACAACACCTGCAACAACTAACAGTATCATTAAGCCTATTACCATTTCTAAGCTTTTATCTCCTTTTTTAGCCATACATTCTAATAATGAGGATGTTAAATATATATTTTGCTGTTGGATATTATTTTATGCATAAGGCTTCTATTACTACCTCAGAATTTTTTCTAATAATAGGAATGATAGTAATAAGTATGTTTTTATATGGAGTCATAGAAAAGATGACTTTGCAGGAATCATCTTCCATCTCTTACGCTTATTTAGATGGAATAAAAGCTCAGCTAATGCAACATATTTATGTGCTTGACTCTTCTTTTTTTTATGCGTCTCCTCTAACTTTTGAAAGTAACGAACCGTTAAAATTTAAATCAGTAGATAGACATACTTTGGAAATTTATCGTCAAGATGATGCTGTTTTACTGTTTTATCCTTTTGCTCCTCTTTTACTAGAAAAAGAGGGTTATTATAGGAAAATTTATTTGTATAAGCTTTATAACAACAGCTTACTTTTTAGTTCTACAAACCGTTACTGCGATAATGATATGAAATGCGAAGATTTAGAATGCTTGGCTATGTGCGCTGACTGCAGTATGTTCTTAGATGTGGAAAATAGTGATAGATGTCAAGGAGATGGAAAATGCAATGTTTATTTAGGTGAGAACTGTGCCAACACTCCTCGGGATTGTATCTGCGAGGAAGGTTATGTTTGTGATGTTGATAATCCATTGAGTGATGCAAGAGGTTGTGTGAGCTCCTTAAAGCATGAAGGCAGTGTATGTTATAGCTCTCAAGAATGTTTTGAAGGAATGGTGTGCTATAAAAGCAAGAATACAAATTTTGGACATTGTTGTCCTGTGGGCGAAGTGTGGAACGAATATGAGCAGAAATGCCAAAAACAAAAAATATTGGATGTGCTTTTTATACCTGTGGGCTATGATGCACAAGAAAAAGCAGAATATGATTTTTCAGTAATAGTTAATACGGTAATAGATGAGACGCCTTTAAAAGAATGCGAAAATTCTTTTAGCTATGATTATGTGAGAGTTAATAAAGTATCTTCCTTACCGCATTATAGTGATTTTAAAGAAAAATGCTCTATAATTGATGATGCAGTATATAATCCAGAAACAGCACAAATGTGTACTGATTTGTTATATCAAATGATTGATGAGTTGTGTGATATGAATGTTGAAAATAATAATCTCCAACAAATATGCAGAAGCAATCTAGACATTTTAAATGCTTATGATTTAGTATGGTTTGTTATAAATGTTCCTCAATTACCTGCTCATTTGAAAGTAGAAGGCACTTCTTTGTTAAAAGAAACTACTGTTTTGGTTAGAGATGAAGAAAGAAAAGCCCTTTATGGGAAAGTGATAGTGGTTTATTCTCCTAGTCTTTTAGATCAGTATCATGGAATAGATGGGTATGGAAGGGCGGTTGCGTTACATGAATTTGGTCATGCTTTGGGCTTTTATCATACTTCTTTAGGTGTTTGCGATCAGGATGACTATTTTATGCAAGAGCCATGCTGTCAATATCTATCTGGTAGTTCTTTACCTCCTTTAAATAAAGAAAGCTGTGTAAATGACGATCCATCTAATGTGATGAATTATGAAATAAATGTTGAAGATGGAGAAGTTAAAGAGAAGTTTACAGGAGAGGAATATTTGCTGTTGAAATCATACTGGAAAAACATGGAGGATGGCTTTATAGGTCTAGGACTATTTGTTGAATGTGAAGGTGATTAGATGAAGAAAAAATTTATGCTGTTAGGTATTGTTATGGGCGTGGTTTTTATTATGCCTTTAACTCATTCTTTTTCTGTTAAAATAAAATGTAAAACTTTTGATCAAACATGTGCGTGCGAAGAATTGAGAGTTCTGGAAGGGGATTATTTTAATCTTAAAAGCCAACCCAGCTCATCTTTGTATGTAAAAATACATATAACTCCCGCTAATAAAAATTATTATTACGATAGAAGTTATTTGTGGAGTCATACATTTAACCGAATTTACGAATCTTCTTTTTATTTATATGTGCCACTGAATAATTTCACACGTGAAATTCACATAGAGGATTCGTTAGGAAACAAATGCGGATATTTTAATATTTCTGAGCTTGTGTGTAGTAAATTAGCTAATTATTTTTTATTTTAACAG
>JAADEF010000067.1 GCA_013153555.1 Candidatus Nanohalarchaeota archaeon
AGAAATAATCCTGAAGATGAAGATGTGACTATATTTGGTTTAGGTAAGAGAGATAGGGTTTTGTATTGGTATTGGATAAGTGGAATGGGCTTTGGAGGAGAAGCAACCAATAAATTCAAAGAACCAAGATTAGAAATAAAGTGAGTAAATGAATAAAATCTTTACTATACTAGATTATGAAGCAGTTTAGTTAATTATCAGGAGAACATTAAAACTCGTTGAAAGAAAATAATTAAATATTTAAATATATTCTAACCAAATAAAAGCTTATGTCTGAGAAAAGTAAAAAAGATAGTAAAGATAGCAAAGAAATTATTTTGAAAGTAGCTGAAATACCAAGCAGTGCTCAATCAGACATAGGAGTAGGAATTGTAAGAATAGATACTCGCAAAATGGAGGAGCTGGGCATAAAAGAAGGAGATGTTGTAGAAATAGAAGGTACTAAAAAAACAGCAGCGATTGCACTTCGTGCTTACCCTTCTGATATAGGATTAAGCATCATCAGAATGGATGGATTAATGAGAAGAAATGCAGGAACAAGCATAGGAGAAGTGGTTAAAGTAAGAAAAGCAACATATAAAGAAGCTAAAAAAGTAGTTATAGCTCCTGCGGATAAAGGAGTAATAATGCATATTCCTAACGAATACTTAAAAAAGCTACTTCAAAACAGAATAGTGATGAAAGGTAACATAATCATGCCTGCTACCCGAAGAAGTATGAGGCTATTTGGAGATAATAGAGACGATTTCTTTGGTTTTGGTTTGCACGAAATGAGATTTATAGTGGTTGATACAGTTCCAAAAGGCATAGTGAAAATATCAGAGCTTACAGAAGTAAAAGCACTATCTAAAGCAGTTGATGTGGTGGAAGAAGAGAAAGCAACAGGTGTAAGTTACGAAGACATAGGTGGTTTAAAACCAATTATTAAGAAAGTAAGAGAAATGATAGAGCTACCTTTAAAGCATCCCGAACTGTTTGAAAGGTTAGGTGTTGAACCTCCTAAAGGAGTATTGCTTTACGGTCCGCCAGGAACAGGTAAAACATTAATTGCCAAGGCAGTGGCGAATGAAGCAGGCGCACATTTCATAAGCATAAACGGTCCTGAGATTACAAGTAAATGGTATGGTGAGAGTGAAAAGAAAATAAGAGACAAATTTAAAGAAGCAGAAGAGCATGCGCCCAGTATTATTTTTATTGATGAAATTGATGCAATAGCTCCAAAAAGAGAAGAAGTGCTGGGAGAGGTTGAAAGAAGAATAGTTGCTCAACTTTTGGCAAACATGGATGGATTAGAAAAAAGAGGTCAAGTAGTAGTAATAGGAGCAACTAACCGACCAGATGCGTTAGATCCTGCTTTAAGAAGGCCTGGAAGATTTGATAGAGAAATAGAAGTAGGAGTTCCGAGCGTAGAAGGAAGAAAAGAAATACTGCAAATTAAAACAAGAACCATGCCTTTATTCCATTGGGATTATGATGTTGCTTTTGAAATTGCATCACAAAAAGTTGATAAGGCTAAATCCTTTAATTCCTATAAAAGAAAAATAAAAACCACCTTTTCTGATGTTCCTGTTGATGATGTATTTGAAGTGCTTAATGCTTATCACGATTACGTGTTGGATGCAGTAAGAGAGTTTGTACTATCTAAATATGGAAAAGATTTGGGTGATCGCAAATTAGAAGAACTTATTAAATCAGAGTCTATGAAATCCTATCTAAAAGATTTGCATGATAGAGAATTTCCATATATCAAAGAGGTGGAAGGCAGCTATGCCATAATATATGTGAAAGATAAACTTTTAGAACTCACAAAAAAGCTAAACAAACAACAATTAAAAGAGAAGCTTGAAAAATTAAAAGAAGAGCATGTGAACAGCATAATGCATATATTTCGCTTATTTATGCGAAATTATGATGAGATTGTTAAAAAAAGTGTAGATAAGATGGTAGAGGAATTAGCAAAGAAGACCCATGGTTTTGTAGGTGCTGACTTAGAAGCATTAGTAAAAGAAGCAGCAATGAATACATTACGGAGAGTGTTAGAAGAATTTCCTCGTGAAGAAGAAATACCCGAAGAGGTGCTTGCCAAACTTAAAGTTACATATGATGATTTCAAACAAGCGTTAAAGTATGTAGAGCCTTCTGCTATGCGCGAGGTATTAGTTGAATTTCCGAATGTTACATGGAGCGATATTGGAGGGTTAGAGGAAATAAAGGATGAGTTGAGAGAGGTAGTTGAATGGCCTCTTAAATATCCTGAGGCATTTCACAGATTAGGTATTGATCCTGCAAAAGGGATTTTGCTTTATGGACTGCCAGGAACAGGTAAAACCCTGCTTGCCAAGGCAGTGGCGAATGAAGCAGGCGCTAACTTCATATACATCAAAGGCCCTGAAATATTGAGCAAATGGGTTGGTGAAAGCGAAAGAAAAATAAGGGAAATTTTTAAGAAAGCTCGACAAGTTGCGCCCAGTATTATTTTTATTGATGAGATTGATGCAATAGCTCCTAGAAGAGGATTGGGGATTGGAAACGAAGTCACAGATAGGGTGCTTACTCAACTTTTAACAGAACTTGACGGGATGGAAAAATTAGATAAAGTAGTAATCATGGCTGCAACAAACAGACCAGACATATTAGATACTGCATTAATGAGGGCAGGAAGATTTGATAGGCATATTTATGTTCCTGTTCCAGATAAAAAAACACGGAAGAAAATCCTAGAAGTTCATACAAAGAAGATGCCTCTTGCCAAAAATGTAAAGCTGGATGAATTAGCAGAACTAACAGACGGTTATGTGGGTGCAGACATAGCAAATTTATGCAGAGAGGCTGCTTTGCTTGCTCTTCGCGAAGACATTAACGCAAAAGAAGTCACTTTAGAGCATTTCAAAAAAGCAATGGAAAAGATAAAACCATCCGTGGATAAGAAAACTGCTGAACGCTTTAAAGAAAAATTCGAAAAAGCTCGCAAAAACGCGTTAAAAGAAGAGAGGGAGCAGTTAGGATATGTAGAGTAAAAGATTATTAAGCTTGATGCATGATCTCAATAATATCAAGATGTTTAAGCACATAATCTTTACCCAATACCTTTTTAGTTCTTACATCAATGGCTTTAACGAATTTGTCCCCTATATCTTTATGCAGGCGATATGCAAAATCCAAAGCAGTAGATCCTGGGGGCATCAAAAAGCAATCAGGTAAAACATTGCCATCTTTATCTTCAAGCTTAGACCCGCCAGGAAACACAGCCACATATCCTAAAAGATCAAAAACAGCAGTATCAATTAACTGTTGTACACCTGTGCTTCCATATACATCCAGCACATTCTTTTTTATGTATTCTAAAGCATTTTTTTGCTTTTCAGTAAGCTTACTCTCATCTAAAACTTTAAAATCACTATCTCCTGGAACATATTCTATTAAACCTTGTTTAGCTGCAAGCTTTAAAGCAAGTTCTGCTTGGGCCGAAGTAGGTATAATGGTGTAATCAGGATATTTTTTCTTCATGGCTTCAATTCTCTCTTTTGCACCAGGAGTATCTGCCTTATTTGCCGCAACCACAATAGGTTTAAGCTTTCTAATATGCTTAGAAAACCTCATCAAATCATCATCAGACCATTGAACAAGCTGTTTTTCATATAAACCCGTATCTAACAAGGCTTTCTTCACATCTTCTTCCTTAATCTTTAATCCAGAAAGAACATCGGCAATAACTTCCTCTGAACTTTTAACTTTTTGCATTTCCAGCCTAGCAATTTTCTGCCAGTTTCTTTCAAGTATTCCTTTAATCCACATATCTAGCTCATGAAGTAAAAATTCAAAATCCTTGCTTATGTCTTCATTAGCACTATTTACTGCTTCTCCTTTCTCATTAGTTTTGCCAGAAGCATCCACCACCACTATTAGCGCATCAGCTTGTCTTAAATCATCTAAAAATTTGTTACCTAACCCCTTTCCTTCGTGAGCGCCAGGAACTAAACCAGCAACATCAATTATTTCCACAGGCACGAATCTATAACCTTTCAAATAATAACCGTGCCTTGGATTAGGTTCCTTACCAAATTCTAATGCAACTTCTTTTACTTTTACATAACCAACTCCAACATTTGGATCAATAGTAGTAAAAGGATAATCTGCTATATCTACTTCTGCCAAAGTCATAGCCTTAAAAAGAGAACTTTTCCCCACAGATGGTTTTCCCACCAATCCTAGTTTCATAACTTTTTAGTTATCAAGTTAATTTTTAAATGGTTTATTGTATGATAAATTCTCATGAAAGTTAAATTTTTTCTATTTTCCAGTTACAAGATTAAAAATTATAAAATTTATATTATAATTATTA
>JAADEF010000016.1 GCA_013153555.1 Candidatus Nanohalarchaeota archaeon
TTTCCATAATAAAGGAAACGCCTTCACCCCTTCAGGGGTGCAGGGGACTATTGTCCCCGCTATGCGCCGGCCGGGATTTGAACCCGGGCCATCGGCTTGGGGGGCCGATATCATACCACTAGACTACCGGCGCTTTTTAGTAAATGTCTTTGACTTCAAAATATAAAAAAATATAGAAGGCGTTGTATGTATTAATAAGAAAATTAAATAAGGTAAAGCCATTAAAAGCATCATCCAAGAATAGCTTATATTTATCATTATGAGAACAAAATACATCACTGCCACATAACATCTTAAAAACCATCTAAAAAAGAAGTTAAGTTTTTTGTAAAAATCTAATAAAGAAACATCAGTTGTTGTAAAAAAGTATTTTTTAAGGGAAAACATAAGCAATAAATGAAGATAAACAAAGCTTACGAAATACACATAATCTTCTAAATTTCGCACGGACAAAAATAAAAAAGACGAACTTATTATCACAAATCCTAAGTAATGACTTACCTTTTTCTTCTTAAAAAATATCAAAAAAACAAACATTAAAACAGAAACAAACAAAGCATAAAATGCCTTAAAGTAAATAGAAATCAATAAATAAACAATGCCATACGCACCCACATAATAATGGATAGGCTTTATTTTTTTCTTTATTTTTTCACTGTTTTGCAGAACTAACATGCTCTTCTCCTTCTGCAGATAAAGATTCAAACAACTCTTTTAATCTGTCTTGGAATTCTCTTAAAAGAGCTCTGCTTTCTTCTAAATATCTAGCTCTTGCTCTATCGTAATACATTACATGCCATAACCTTCTCCATATCTCATATAGAATGGTTTGTTGGAAAAGGCTGTCTTGCGGATACTCTGTTAAAAACCTGGGTTTTATGTAAACATTCAGTCTTCCATATCCTTTAACACTTTCTCCGCTTAAAGAAACATCCACTCTCAAATAGCTATATGCATCAAAATCTTTTATTACACGCCATATGACCTTGAACTTTTCTTTATCTCCTAAAGTATCCCATTGAAACATAATTTCCTGAATGTGGCTATCAGGCACATTAAATACATCTTTCAGTATATGGTAGATTTCTAAATAAGCCTTATGAGGGTTTTTTCCAGACCAACCCATGATTAAATCTCGCCTTTGTTCGTAAGGGTACTCTTGAATCACTAATTTACTCCTTGCCCAAACCATAAACAATTTAAGTAAAGAAGTAATATTTATATATTCTCTTTACCATCTTAAGAATATGGGCGTAATGGCTTTGTTAGGAATATCTATGTTTGTGATAGGTCTTCTTATTATCTATCTGCTGTTTTATTTACCTCTTAAAGATGAGGGATTTTACATAGGTTTTGCTATTGCCATCCTTATGTTATCTGTGGGAACCTATCTTATTTATGTAAACTTACCTCTTACATTAATCTTAAGAAAAGCTGCTGGTTTAGTTCTTATTTATATTGGTTATTGGTTTGTTTTTGTTTTTCCAGATGCTATAGAAATTCAGGCAGAAGGACAAAGCCTATTGGGCATTATTATAGGCGTGTTAAGCTTCATATGGGGTTTGTATTTTTTAATGTTTTAAACTCCTACATCATATAGCTTATCGTGTTTTTTCATAATTTCTTTTATTTCCTCTAAAATATTTCTTTCATTATCATTAAGCAAAGCAATATTCTCTTTTAAAATTCGGTAATGCTCCTTGGGTATAAAAGGATAAAATACATCTCCTGGCTTAATATTTCTTCCCACTACGCCTTTATCAATAGAAACCGCAATTTGATCTCCTTGTTTTGCTTCGCTTACATTCTCACCCATTTTCTGCAAGCCCATTATAGTACCTATTATTTTACCTTCTTGATTCATTATAGTTACTTTTGTTTTAACTATTCCGCCTTCAACTTCAGCACCTATTATGGCAGGTTTGCTCTGCCTAAACACAAAATGTTCCAAAAATTTCATTTTGAAAGGATATACAACACTTTCCAAAATTTCTCTTTCTTTTTTCTTTTTAACCTCCTCTAAATACTCTTCATACTTTTCCAACAAATGATAAATCACAGGGGATTGAAAAATTTTAACATCTTTGGATTTTGCTAATTCCTTTATTTCCTCATCAGCAATTACATTAAAAGCAAATATGACTCTTTTTTCCTCAGGCATGGTTTCTGCTAACAACACATCTTTCTTCACAACATTCCCGATACCTGCTTCCTTTATCTCAATACCCTTAGATTTTAGCATATTAATGATTGCTTCTAAACTTCCTAATGCATCTGCCTTAACAATCACTCCCTCAACATCTTTTTCAAAAGCAATAGTCTCAACATCTTGTGTAAGCTCCTCAACATAAAGATCTTTGTTCTTTTTCTCCTTTTCAGGAAGCGCTATAAACTGCGATCCTGCAACAACATTATCTATATCTGGAGCAGATATTTTAAATCCAGAAGCAGCAGTAATTAAATTATACTGATCGAATTGATTACTTGCTCTCAATTCCTGTAAAGGTTTTGGTTTAAGTAAAGCTTTTATTCTCGTTTCCACCACTCCATCAATATTACCTATAAGTAAAGTGTCGTTTTTTCTAATTGCTCCATCATACAGTATTACATCTAATGTTTTGCCCAGTCCTTTTGTTTCTTTTACTTCAAGAACAACACCCTTACCCACGCCAGCAGGATCAATATATAAATTATTTTTAATGTATTTTTGAACTAATCCAATTAAAATAGTAAGCAGGTCTTCCACACCCTCGCCAGTAAGCGCAGAAATAGGCACTACTGCCAAAGTCTTGGTAAAATCATCTATGTTAAAGTAAAGATCTGCATTAAATCCATATTCGCTTAGCTGACCAATAAGCTCATATACTTTATTATAAAAAAGCTGTTTTACATCTTCACGCTGTTTATTAAAAGTGCTCATGAAATCCTCATTTTTATAAGATTTCCATCCGCTAATCCTGTCTATTTTGTTTGCTGCAATGATAAAAGGTGTTTTATACTGCTTCAAAATTTCCAAAGATTCTTTGGTTTGAGGTTTTACCCCCTCATTAATATCAATAACCAAAATAGCAATATCTGCTAAATTACCTCCTCTTTTACGTAGCAAAGTAAAAGCCTCATGTCCTGGTGTATCTATAAAAAGCAAACCAGGAATTTCCACAGATATGTTGTATTTCTTTAATAAGGTTTTGCACCTCTCCACCAACACATCTTTTGGAATTTCGCTAGCTCCTATGTGTTGAGTAATTCCCCCTGCTTCTTTTCTCACAACATTAGTATTTCTAATATAATCTAGCAAAGTGGTTTTACCGTGATCCACATGAGCTAAAATAGAAATAATAGGTTGCCTTAATTTTTTATCAGCCATAAAAATCACCGCAACTTTAAAACATAACATCCTGCAATTTTAAAAATATATATATGTGAAGTACATAAAAAATATATTAAGCATTAAAATTAGGTGAGCCTATGCCTTTTGATGAAGTAGAAATTAAATATGATGATGAAGATGATGAAAACATTCTCATCAATAAGAAAAAAGAGGAGATAAAAGAAATGATGAGAAGGGAGCATGAAATAAAAGAATTAGAGAAGATAATGGAAAAGTTCATGGATATAACATTAGAAAATCAAAAAATAATAACTAATGTTGTAAGGTCTAACGAATCCTTGCGAGAAGATCTTGCAGTGCTTATAGGAAAAGTTGATAGGCTTTTTGATAAATTTGAAGATTTTGTAAATGTTGTGAAAGAAGCTGCGGAAGAAGACAATGAAGAACATTTAGCTCAGCAAATAGTTAAAAAATCTATTGAACCTATTGCTAACACCATAAGTGAGCTGTCTAAATCCATACAAGAAAGCAATCAAATGATCTTAGAAGTACTTACCAGCATAGACAAAAGATTAAAAAGATTACAAGCAGGTACTGCTTCACCTGCCCATGAAGTATCGCTAAAAGAAAAAATGATGCAACTATTAGCAACAAAACAACCTGCTTCTACTCCTGCTACTTCACCTCAACCCGCATCACTTCAACCCACTACCAAATAATCAAAATAAAAGGTGATAAAAATGAGAAAAGGTATGCGCAGTAACTTAGAGCCGTTTGTGATAGTTATTTTAATCGCCATAACAGTAATTGAATTTTTATTATTAGCAGGAGGATTAAAATATAATAAATTTGTAGAGGCACTAATTGCTATGGTATTACTAATGATGTTTGGATCTTCTTTACTGCTCATATCAATAGTTGCGAGAATTCATGATCTTGTAAAAGTTATATTTATAGAAGGTGTAAAAATAAGAAAAGAAGATAGCAAAAATCCAGAACCTTCCA
>JAADEF010000039.1 GCA_013153555.1 Candidatus Nanohalarchaeota archaeon
TTTCTATGAATACTTTACCTTTTATTATTGCAGTAGGTGCTATTTCTGCTTGTTTGTGAATAAAAGAAACCATGATTTTTTTGAGAAAATGTTGTGTAAAATCCAAATAATGCCACGGATACTTTAAAGACAGCGGACTTTCTTTTACTATTTCATAATTTAAGCCTTCGGCTTTTGCAAAATGAGAAAGCACTTCTTCAAAAATATACGGATCTTCTAGATTTTGCGAAGCTAAATATTTCAAGAGCTCTGCTTTTACTTTATATACGCCAATCACTCTTAATGCCTCTTTTCCTGCATTCTTTGGTTTTTCCACTATTTCTATGACTTTATTATTTTTTATTTTAGCAATGCCGTAATTTTGTGGTTCATTAGTTGAGGTAAGGAGTACAGCATTTGCCTCCAGCTTAGCAATCTTTTCTACGAGGTCATTAGAAAAAGCATGATAGCCATTTATAATAATGTATTGTTGATAATTTGGACACTTTTCATATCCCTTTATCATCGCATCTGCGGTAGAGAGTGGTAAAGGCTGGTATGCTATTTTTGGATTAGTGTGGGAAAATTCCCATTCATGATCGGGAGAAACAACTACCACGACTTCATTTACATATTTTTCCAATGCTTTGATTGTTCTTTCTAATAGACTCATACCTCCTAACATTAAAGATGCTTTGTGCTTTTTGCCGTTGTTGTTTAGAGGCCAGATGCGAGAACTTTCTCCTCCAGCAATAACTATACCGCATGTTTTTTTATTCATTACCACACCCTTGTTATCTCTTCCATAATAGGTGTAAGCATAAATTCCTTTATTTTTTCTTTTTCCATGGTATGAGCAAGCGCATAACTTAATTTTACATATGCTGTTTCACATATCATATCTTCTAAATAAACTACACCTGCCTTAGAAAGCTTTCTTAAATTGGCATACACATAAGGGTGCACAGCACCATATACTGTTTGAGAACACATACCTATAAATTTTTCTGATGCGTGTTTTTTAATAACATCTAAAAGATTATTTTCTCCATTTACTTTTACATGTCCCAGACCGGTTCCTTCTATTATTACTCCTTGTGATTGAGATAGTACATAATCTAAAAAGCCAGGAGACATTCCAGGATAGTATTTGATCAATGATGCTTTATCGCTAAATTTTATGTCAGCAAAATGAGGACAGGGATTAAGAGTTACAGGATCTAATTTATTTATGCTCCACTTTTTGTTTTCTAAATCATACAGTGCTATTCCTTTTGGTTTTGCATTTATGGATTTGAACGCGTCTCTGCGGGAAGTATGCATTTTTTTGACTTTGGTGCCGAGATGCGCATGATATTCAATATCACTGCTTTTACCGTGCATAACGATATATACACCAGGGGATAAACCTGCCTGAATAAAATAAATGGATGCTAAAAAATTAAGAAAGGCATCACTGCTAGCTCTATCCGATGATCTTTGAGCTCCTGTAATTATAACTGGTTTATTTAGGCTATTTGCTAATGCAAAGCTAAGTGCTGCGGAGGTATAATGCATTGTATCCGTGCCATGAGCGATAATTATGCCTTTGTTTACTTTTTTAATAACTTTTTCAACATGTTTTGCTATGATTTCCCAATGGCGTGGGGTAAGGTCTTCACTCATTTCCTCCATTAACACTTCAAATGAATATTGGTATTGATTAAAAGGATCTGAATTTTTTATTTCAGGAATGATGGAAAAGATATCTTCAGGTTTAAAAGAGGCTTTTACCCCGCCTGTTTCATATTCTATTTTAGATGCTATTGTTCCTCCGGTTGAGATTATATGTATGTCTTTAATGTTGGTGTTTTTTGAAGAACGAGAAGAATCTTCTTGATGGGGGAGCGAAAAAGATAATTTTTCTATTTTAAGAATATCTTTTTCATTAATAGCTAAGTTATAACCACTTTTAAGTTTAATAATTATGCTGTTTGGTTGATTATATTCTGTTTTAGGCATAAGATGTCCTTCCATAATTCCCATGTGCTTTGTATGTATTCTTACTTTTTCCATATGTTACTCATCGTTATCAATTATTTTAAAACTTCTTCAATAAATGTTGTGGCATAAGATCCTTTTGGAAGGAAAAATTCTAATGTTGCTTTAAAATAGGAAGGATTGAGATCGTCTTTTTCTATTTTTTTGAGTTGAATGTTCGTGGCTTTTGACCATGCTGTTCTGCTCATTCCTTCACTTTTTATATGTAGTTCAGGTATGTTGAACATTTCAGCCGTAATGTGATGTTCTTTATAAATTTCTTCAATGGCATTTTCTATTTCGCCTTTAATAGCGTATCCTTGGAACCCATAACCTGGCAGTGTTATGATCGCATCTTTATTTAATTTATCTTTCATTCTTTCTACAACTTTGTTGAATACATAGCTTTGAAAGCTATGTACATACATTTGGAGAACATGTATGGGTAGTGTTTTAAGAGCACCCAGATAGTCTTTGGCATTATGGTGAAAAAGATATTGTGAGATCTTTTTTTCATATCCTTTTATTTCTCCTGATTCTGTCTTTTGTGCTCCTTGTAATATAAGTTGAACTGCTTTTTCCCAATTTCTTAGGAGTATGTTTTTACCAATCATCCATGATTTTATGTTCCCTTCTCCAAATCTTTGTATACCGTAATAGTTTGGGAAGTAATATTCTTGAGGTATTTCTTTTAATTTTTCTATGTGTGAAGATGTGAGCTTTCTAATAGTTATGGTAAAATAGTTTCCTTTATGTTCCCCTAATCTTACTTTTTTATCAGAGTATTCCAACGGATAGATTTGCACACCTTTCATATTAAAAAAAGAAAGCTTTTTATGGGAGAATTTATAAATGCTAAAAAGTTGTGCAGTAATTGCTTTTTTATCTTTTGTGCCTGAAAAGGACAATCTTTGAGGAGAAATGCCATAAAATTTACAAAACTGCTGTATGAAGGTAAAGGTTTCTACATTTTTTTTGATAAGAACACATACCAAATGATCTTTTTTTGATTCTAAGTTTAGAGGATCGTATTTTTTATCTATATTTAGTCTGCCGTATCGAGATGTTTCCTCTTCTACTATGAAATCTTCGCATTTTGATTTTAAAAGCATAATTTATATATTTATCTACTTATCTTAAAATAATTAGGTGGAAATATGCTAAAAAAACTACAATCTCAGGTCATTAGTATTGTTTTATTAAGCGGTATTGCTATTGCCTTAGCTGGCGGTGCTTATTATTGGGGACTTCCTTTAATTGAAAAAACTCAAAAGAATGTTGAGATGGAAGCAACTCTAAATTTCATGGAAGAGCTTCTTAATTCTATGGAAGAAGTGGCTTTGAGTGGTAATACTAAGGTTTTAGAATTTGATGTAAAAGGCAGGCTAAAAATAGGCGGATTGAATAATGACGATTATTATGATAATTATATAGAATATATGGTTGAAGCGCCTTTACCTTCTTATTCTTCTTTAGCTTTTGTTCCTTTAAATGACTATCCACCTTATAAGAAAGATATTTATGTTTTGATGGATGGGGAAAATGTTGAAGTAAGCGAGTGTAATTTAGTTGCTGCGCAATGTATTGCTCATGCAGACTGTACTAATCACGAAATTATTTTCTCATCCTCTGGTTGTGTAGATGAAGTAAGCGGAAAATCTTTTACAGAAGGAGCAACTTTCAGCTGTAATGGAGTTAATTTTAAGACTTATACTTTTACATGTGATATAGGTGGTTATGCTTTTTTAGAAACAGATAAGATTCATAGATATGCAGGCATTGAGGGAAGAAATAAACCTTTGGTTTTAATGGCTCGCACTTATAAAGCGGGCGATACTTTTATAAATGTTTACAGAATTGTGGAGCGAGAAATTGATAATCCTACCACTTCTAATGGTGTTCTATATCATATTGTAGGAAAAGGGCAAGTAGAGGTAGAGAATAAAAAAGTAAAAATAACCATATCTAAGGGAGAATCTAGGATTATTCCAGGAGGTTCTCAAAAAGGAGGTGACCTTACCATTATTGATTTAGAGGTTACGATCGAATGAAGCCTGCTAATAAAAAAGGTATAACATCCATTATGGAATATGTATTGGTATCGTTGCTTAGCATACTTTTCGTGATAGGGGTACTATTTATATTTCATACTGCAAAAAATATAGCTTATCGTGTTAGTTTTGATATGCAAGCAGAGAACATTGGTAAAAAACTTGCTTATTACGAGCATATTTTGATTGCTGATGAGTTAATAAATACTTCGGTGTATTTTACTTTTTTATTCT
>JAADEF010000087.1 GCA_013153555.1 Candidatus Nanohalarchaeota archaeon
AAACTTTAAGAAAGTTTGATCAAAACAAACTTTTTATAAAAAAGTTTGATCAAAAAGCCTACCTTCGGTAGGAAGCCCATCTTCGATGGGAAGAAACTTTTTATAAAAAAGTTTCATCAAAAAGTTCCCTGCTTCTCAGTAGCTTGTAATTTGGTTCAAGCTAATGCAAAAATAAAAACTTTTAATGCTTTTAGTAAGTAACACTCATTACAACATTGCTAATAAAAGCCGTTTTCTTGCCTTCTCAAAGATCTCTAACAAAAAGCATCATTTATCAAAAATTTCGTTAAGTTCTTCAAGTAGCTCAACTGCTGTTTTAATTTCGCTTAAAGACAACTCATTATACAAAGCAGTTAAAGGTCTTAAAGCATTAAAACTTATCACTACTTTGTTTCCTCCGTGTTGTTTATAATACTTCTTTTTTATTCTGTTATCTCTTTTGTCTCTAAACATTCTTTCTAAATTATATACATGCTCATACCGTATATAAGGAGAGTCGTTATAGCTTATAACTACCAATATAGTTTCGGGCCAGTATCTGGTTAAAGATTCATATTCTTCTTCATCAATCCATACCTCATTTTTATACTTTGTAGTCTTTACTTCTACCATCCAAACATTATTATTTTTAATAATTACATAATCAGGCATATGTCTCAATTGCAGAGCAGTATTGGAAACATCTTTCTTAATCAAATCTTTTAGAATATAAAAATTATTTTCAATTCCAAACTTAATCACTTTATATTCTTTCATCCTTAATAATTCTGCAAACAATTCCTCTCCTATCCATCCTTTTGTTTTATTTTTCAAAAAATTCCTATATTTTTTTATTCTTTCTTTATTCTCATACTCCTTTCTTTTAAAATCCATAGAATAAAATGGTTAAAAGTAGTATATATAAACTAATCTTATTTATCAACTAACTTCTCCTCTCCACACCTCAATCCTTCCAAAACCTCACCAATATAACTCGCATGTTCAGAAGTTAAAGAAAACATCCTCACAAGTTTTTTTCTCAAACTTACCGCACATTCGTCCTTTACCTCTCCCAACAACTTTCCAGAATTTTCGTATACCTTCGCCACATAAGTTTTACTCTCTCTGCTCAACACAAAATATCCAAACTTATCCTGTACAAAATCTTTCTCATAGCTCATAGCTTTTTCTAATGCTTGTTTCCAATCGCTCTCATATATATGCGCAGAAGAACTTATTGTAGTGACATATCCTAACTCTAAATCAGGATAATCTGCTGAAAGATTTTGCCAAATGTAGTGGTTAATATAAGCTAATCCTGCAACATTCACAGGCCATGCTTTGAACATATCATTACTCCTAATATAAGCAGTAAGATTAACTTTGTTGTTGCGAACAAGCACATGCACTAAATCCAAACAAGGTTGATTAGATTTATCGGTAAGATGTTTTTTAGGCATCCAAAGAGATGCTAATGCAGCTCTATCCTCTAAATTATTTTTTAATCTTTGAATTATTGCATCAATCTGATTAAATCCTTCGTATTGGCACAGCAACCTGCCGTAAGTATAAGCCTCAGACTCCAAAGAAGGACTCACAAGGTCCTTGCCGTAATCTTCATATAGCTTATTAGAAAACACTTCATCATAAGGATTCTTAACAGTAATCATAAGATTAATAAGCTCTTTTGTTTTGCCATATTGTGAATCAGTTTCATGGCCTGAAAACATTATCTGCATTAAAGCAAGCTTATGAGCGTCTTCTATGCTTTCTTCGTAAATATGCGATCCAACCATCACATTACTACGCGTTTTAAAAAGTGATTTCTTACGATTATACTGCACATTAAGTTCCCTAACTTTTTTACTAATATCTTCTCTACTCTTAAAATCATAATATTCTTTATCATCCTTAGGTCGATATTCGCTTAAATCATTTATCCATTGCAACTCAATAAATTTCTGAAAATAAAATAGAATATCTTCATCTAGATCCACATCATCTATTAACGGCATCATACCATATATTTCTTTAACATATTCTCTAAACCCGTTTATACGCCCAGATGAAGAAGCACCATTTTTATGCAATAAAGATATTGCGCTAAAAGAAAAAAAAGGCATTATTTCTTTTCCTACCAAAATAATGCGATTTACATTTGGTAATGCTAAGCTATTTCTTATAACTAAATGTATGCCCCTCACACTGCCGAGAATGCCATAAGCAGCAATTTGTTGAGGCAAAGAACGCCATACCGAAGATATCTTAGAAGAAGCTCTTTTAAAACCAGCTTTGCCAAAATCGGCAAAAAGAATTACATCCTTGCCTTGTTCATTAGACACATAATAATCTCCTTCAAGCAACCACTCATAATCCATAAAATCACTTATACCTTAAAGTTATAAAAAATTAAAAGCTCGTTATTATGATGGCACTCAAAACAACAGCCATGCCAATAACTTCGTGCAAATCTAGCCTTTCTTTTAAAAAGAGATATGCCCAGACCGCACTTAATACAGAAATGCTGGATAAAACCAGCAAAGGAATTGCCGGATGAGATGCTATTTCAATTGCCTTTAAATAAAAATAAAGCGCAGCCATAATGCCGTAAGCCATAAAACTTAATAATGACCACTCCTTTAAATTTTTAGGAACAATGAGCTTATGTTTATTAAAAAAAGCATAAATAATGGCTCCTAAAAATAATCCCAATTCGGTAAAAAACAAAATTTTACCTACTGATACTTGAGCAAAGTATTGTTTTAATAACACTGCCTGCAGTCCCCACATAACTGCTGCCATAAGACCGTAAATGCTTCCTTTATTTAAAACACCATCCCTTAAATCTTTTAAATTAAAGATGATCAGTCCTGTTATAACTAAAAACAATCCAACGGCTAATTTAAAAGAAATACTTATTTCAAAAAACAACCAAGAGAAAATAGATGCAAATAAGCTGTGTGTTTGAGAAAATGAAGATACAACACCTATCTTACCTATACGCAACCCACTTATAAACAAATAATAAGGTAAAAAACTTGTAAATACTCCTAGCAGTATTAATGCAACAGCTACTCTATCCATCTTAAATAAATAAAAAAAGCTTAAAGGCATCAAAATAAGAATTTCTCTTAACAAAGTTATACTCAAAACATCCAATCTTTTCAAAAATTTAGGTATCAGGTTTTCAATACTGTAAATTAAAGATGAAATAACTGCATACATTACAGCAACATCCACAACACATCACTACCTAATCCTCATTTTTTCTAAAAGTGTCTATTTTTTTAAGTCCCTCCCACCATTCATAGCTTTTAACTTCTTGTAACACATTCCACATCTTTAAGGCGGATTTAGTTCTTAAAGCCTTACCTATATTATTTATCCAATCCTGCATACTTTCATAACCTTTTTCGTATAATTCTTTAGCAGATAAAGCTTGTTCTAAATAATCAGCATCTTTTGCTATTAGTGAAGCAAGATTATCTTCATAGCGATAATTTACTCTTTCCCTCAACTCTCTAATTTCTTTTCCTATTTCTCCCAATCTTTCATCTAACTGCTCCTTCAATAATCGCTCTTTGTCAAATCCTTTTGTATATCTGTTGGCTACCTTATTAATATCAGGTATGCGTGTTTCTTCTATATCATGAAAAAGTGCCATAACCGAAACCCTATAAGGATCTTTGCATTTTTCCATTCTTGCTAACACAAAGGCTATAGCAGCAGCTCTAAAACTATGTTCAGCAATAGATGAAATCTCACAGGGAGAAGCACCAGCCAATAAATAACCATCGTGCTTCCTTCTTTTAAGCATACCTAACTCATAAAAAAATTTTACAAACTCTCTTTCATGCATGTTTTACACCTCTAAGCTTTTTTCCATATATAATATAGTATTAGAATGCCGAAAATTATTAAAAACAAGGTAGTAAAATTAACTCCACTTATTGCTTTTCCCGTAATAGTAGATAAAATATCTCCTTCAGTACTATTTAAAGAATTAGTAGAATTGAGCAAGTGAAATGTTTCTTGTGATAAGTTTTTTCCATTATTTAAAATATTAAAATCACTTTCAGAACCTTCTTTTACATCAGTATTATTGAATTGTTGAGAATAAGATCCGTTTGAAACATAAGAATAATTGTTTAAATTGCTATCATTATTTACAACATAATTATTTTCAGATGTTGAATAATAACTAGAGGAAGAAGATGAAGAAGAGGAGGAAGAAGCAGGCAGATTATTAATTTCTTCAATAAATGCGTTTACATAAGTTTTA
>JAADEF010000001.1 GCA_013153555.1 Candidatus Nanohalarchaeota archaeon
TATTGCGCGTAAGAGGCATTAGTCATAATCTTTCTAGAGCTATATTAAGAGTTGCAGGTATTGATGAAAATAAGATACTTAAAGAATTAAGCGAAGAAGAAATTAAAAAAATAGAAGATGTAGCTACAAATCCTCAAAAGTATAATATACCTGCATGGATGCTTAATAGAAGGAAAGATTGGGAAACTGGCGAGGATGTTCATATATTAGGAACAGATATAGAATTAGTTATTAAAGCAGATGTGAATAGATTAAGGAAAATTAGAGCGTACAGGGGTATAAGGCATGAACTAGGTTTGCCTGTAAGAGGTCAAAGAACAAGAACTTCCTTTAGACACGGCAGGACGGTGGGTGTAGTAAGAAGTAAAAAATGATGGTGAGATTAAATGGGAGATCCAAGACGATTTAAGAATCATTACTTAACTCCTAAAAAGATGTATGATAAAGCTAGGATTATTGAAGAAAAAAAGCTTAAACAAAAATATGGTTTAAGAAGAAATAAAGAAATATGGAGGGCTAAAACTCTTTTAAGAGATTTTAGAAAAAGAGCAAGAGCTTTAATTGCAGAGGAAAATGAAGAAGAGAGAAAAGCCCTGTTCGAAAAGTTAGGAAAATACGGACTTTTGAGAGAAAATGCTGAGCTAGAAGATATTTTGAAATTAAAAGTAGAAGATATTTTGGAAAGGAGATTGCAAACCTTAGTTTATAGAAAAGGATTAGCAAAAACGCCTTTACAAGCGAGGCAATTTATTGTTCATGGGCATATACTTATTAATGGCGTGAGAGTTACTGTTCCTAGTTATTTGGTAAAAGTGGATGAGGAAAGTAGCATTGAGTTAGATCCTTCATCTCCTTTGGCAAAACAACAGGCGATCTCTGAAGAAAAAGGTGAAGTAAATGAGTGATTCTAAACCTTCTGAATCTTCAAACAATCCGAAAGCGAAAACAGGAAGTGGGTCTTTAGGTAAAGTAGGTGTAGTTCATATTTATAGTAGTTTTAACAATACTATCGTACATATCACCGATATTAGTGGAGCGGAAACTATTGCTAGGTATAGTGGTGGCAATATTACAGATAAAGGAAGGTTGAAAGGAACTCCTTATCCTGCTATGCAAGCAGCTAAGAAAGCAGCAGAAGAAGCATTAGAAAAAGGCATTACAAAAGTGTATATTAAAGTAAGAGCTCCTGGAGGACATGGTCAAAAAATACCTGGTCAGGGAGCACAACCTGCTATAAGGGCGATTATTCAAGGAGGATTAAAAGTTTTGAAAATAGAGGATGTTACACCTATTCCTCATGATAGAACTAGAAAACCAGGAGGAAAAAGAGGTAGGAGGGTTTAAATGAGCATTAATGCTGAAGTAATTGATCAAGGCAAGGATTTCGTAAAGATAAGGATAAAGGGAGCGCCCGCTTCCCTTGTGAATGCTATAAGGCGAAAAATCCTTAATGGTGTTGAAACTGCTGCTGTGGAATATATCGAGGTTAATAAGAATACTTCAGGATTATATAATGAAATTATTGCACATAGATTGGCAATGATACCTTTTACTTTTACAAAAGTAATTCAAAATCGAAATAAATGTGAATGTGAAGACTTATCATGCAGTAAATGCTCTGTAAGATTTGTACTTAAAAAGAAGGGTCCAGGAATTGTGTATAGTAAGGATATTAAAACGGTTCATGAAGATTTTAAACCTTTATATGATGACATTCCTATTGTTAGGTTGTTAGAAGGTCAGGAAATAGATATTGAAGGTATTATTACTTTGGGAAGCGGTAAAGATCATGCCAAATACATCCCTGCCATAGTAGGATATGAAGAAATAGAACCAGATAATGTTTATGAAATGCATATAGAGACTATTAGTGCTTTAGATCCTTTGACTATTTTTAAAGAAGCTGTGGAATTGTTAGAAAGTGAAATTGCCAAGATAGAGAAAATTTTATAAATTCACATTATTATTCATTTTTAGAGATGCAGGGGTCCCCTAGCCTGGTCAATGGGGCAGGACTTAAGATCATCCTTAATTATTTGCTTATGTGATAGGATATCCTGTGGCTTAGTGCCTTCGCGGGTTCGAATCCCGCCCCCTGCATACCAAGGGGTTTCACCCCTTCGGGAACCCCAACCTTATGGAAGCCGATTCATGCTTTGCATGAAGTCATTACTGGTTATTGCCTTTTACTTTTACATGATGGTTTTGTTTAGAAAATGCTTTTAAAGATGTGTGTTTATTGGTGAGTATTTATGGTAAAACCAACAGGTCCTACCAATCCTTATGTGAGGAAAGTTATAGCAGATTTGGAGAAGAAGTATAGAAAAACAAAAATACCTTTATTTAAAGACTTAGCTGAAAGATTAATGAAACCTAGAAGAAAAGGTAGAAGTGGTGTTAATTTGTCTAAATTAGAAAAATATGCCCGAGAAGATGAAGTTGCAATCGTTCCTGATAAATTATTAGGGGCAGGAATACTGTCTAAAAAGATTACCGTTGTTGCTTTACATTATAGTAAAGTGGCAAAGGAAAAAATTGAAGCTAATAAAGGAAATGTAATGTTGTTTGATGAATTCATAGAGAAGGCTAAAAAACCTTTGAAAGTAAGGATCATAGAATAAATGGGTGGTGTGAGTGATAGTAATTGATGCATCAGATACTATTTTAGGAAGATTGGCTTCATATGTTGCTAAAAAAGCATTAAAAGATAAAGATGAAATAGTTATCGTGAATTGTGAAAAAGCAGTAATTTCAGGTAATAAGGCTAATGTATTTAAAGAATTTAAAGAAAAGAGAGACAGAGGAGATCGTTATAAAGGTCCGTTTTATCCTCGTATGCCTGATAGAATTGTAAGGCGAGTGATAAGAGGTATGCTACCTTATAAAAAAGATAAAGGAAAAGAAGCACTGAAACGCATAAAAACTTTTATCGGTGTGCCAGAAGAATATAAAGACAAGGAAAAGATACAATTAGGTGAGTTTAAAAAAGAAAACCTGAAAGATATGAAATATGTTTATTTATATGAAGTTAGTGAATATTTGGGAGCAAAAGTAAAGGTGTAATTTTATGGTAGCTGCAAAAAAAACCAGCAAGAAGAAAGTAATTGTGACAAGCGGTAAGCGTAAGAGGGCAATAGCACGAGCTTATATAAAAGAAGGTAGTGGTAATGTGTTAGTTAACGGCAGACCTATTTCCTTATATTTCCCGAATTATGCATATCTTAGAGCTTTAGAACCTTTGGTTATAGCAGGGGATAATTTGGTTTCTAAGGTTGATGTTGAGGTAAATGTGATAGGTGGTGGAGTAACAGGACAAATAGATGCTGTACGTCAAGCAATAGCACGTGGTTTGGTCGAGTATTTTGATGATGAAGATTTAGAAAAAAGATATTTGGCTTATGATATGTCTTTAATTGTATTTGATCCTAGAAGAACAGAACCTCACAAGCCATCTAGATCTAAACAAGGTCCGAGAAGAAAGAAACAACTTAGTAAGAGGTAATGTGTATGCTTTTTCCAGTGAGATGTATTTCCTGTGGTAAAGTAATTGGCCATTTATGGGATAAATACGATGAAGAAGTAAATAAAAAAGGCAGAGATCCTAAAGAAGTGTTAGATGAATTAGGGGTGAAAAGATATTGTTGTAGGAAACACTTTTTAGTTTATGTTGATGTGTTTGACGACATTGCTGTTTTTAGAAACAAAATCATTCCTCAGGAAGAGGAATGATTGATGGAGTGATTTAATGGGGCGGTTATCCCTTTTTCTACTTTTTTTGTTAAGCTTTTTATTTATGTTTGATGAAAGTTATCCTTCTAATTTATATGGTTATATTTATGATGTATCTGATTTTTCTTTATTTAAAGAATGCGTGATAAATATAAATTCCACTCCCTCTATTAATTTAGTGGTTGAGACTGGATCTTATAATCTATCTCTTTTACCTGGATGTTATCATATAAATGTCAGCTGCTATCGCGATGGTTTGGTGTATGGGCAGAGTGATGCTGTTATTTGTTTATCATCTCAATCAAACATTAGGTATGATTTTCTAATTTTTCCAAATATAGAAAATAAGGAGGAAACAGATTTATTAATAGAGGACGATTCTTTACCGTCGGAATATCCTTTTATGAATTCTTTGATGAAATTAAAGTGGTATTATTTATTAATTTTATTGATACCTCCTATCATTGGCGTATTTTTATATAAGAAGAGAAAGAACATTCCTGTTGCTGAGGAC